>JAQUOR010000106.1 GCA_028717025.1 Candidatus Omnitrophota bacterium
TTTTTCTGCGGCAGCAGCTCTCCGTTGCGGTACCATATTTCATTCGTATGGAATATTTTATAGTCAGGGGTTTTCGTAATGTAGTAATGAGTGATTTCCAGTTTTTCCTTGCGGAAACGGTCATCAGAATCAAGAAAACATATAAATTCCCCTTGAGCCTGCGCAAGGCCGAAATTGCGCGCCGCAGATACGCCCGCGTGTTTGTTTGTATAGAAACGCAGCCGGGGATCATTAATGCTTTCGAGCATTGTTCTGGTACCGTCAGTTGAGCCGTCATCAACGACAATGAGCTCGAAATCAGAAAAGTTTTGGTTGATGACCGAACCAACGGCAATTTTTAAAAACTCTTCCCGATTGTGCGTAGGAATAATGACACTAAAAAAAGGCATTCGGTTCATGGTCTACGTAAATAAAATTAATAAAGTATAGCATAAATCCTAATGACTATGAAGCAAATATATCTTGTATAGCCTTATGGAGCAGAGTAAAATTAAATTAATTTAGGGATGTATCAATAAAAAATGGATCCCGCGTTTAACGAAAAAAGTCAATGCTAATACCAGGATATATCATTGCGTGGCTGACATTTCCCGGCGTGATAGTGCATGAACTTGCACATAAGTTATTCTGCAATTGGACCAAAACGCCGGTCCGCCAGGTCCGTTATTTTCAATTTAAGAATCCCGCAGGCTTTGTTGTTCATGATTTTCCTTCAAGCGTGTGGAAACATATTTTAATCGGTATCGGGCCGTTCCTTATCAATACCGGAACGGGCTTATGCATCGGATTGCTTGCTGCCTCATTTAAGAAAATCCTGTTTTTACAGGCGGTACTCAGCTGGTTGGCTATTTCAATCGCGATGCATTCTTTTCCGAGCGTTGGAGACGCACGAGGTATTTGGGAAGCCGTTTGGGCCAAGGGAACACCTATCCCGGCAAGATTGGTAGGTACGCCTCTTGTCGCTTTGATATTTTTAGGGGCCATAGGCTCGTTCTTTTGGCTGGATTTACTCTATGGGATTGCAGTCGTATTATTTATCCCAAAATCGATGGGGATATACTAACAACGCCGGAAAACTCAATCCTGCTGATCTTACCTTTTCCTTGGGCTGTTCCAAACAGCGTCATTAGAGCGGTGTTTCGTAATTTACATTCGGACTGTAAAATGCATTAAATTCCGGCACAACATAAAAGAAAGTAAGGCCGCTTTCTTTTTTGATTCTTTCAATTTCTTCTTTTAATGTGTGCGCATATCGAAGATAGTCTTCTTTGGCCGCATACACTGTTTCGATCTTTTCCTTTAACGCTGCGCCAAAATTTTCTTCGACTTTTTTAAGCAGTGTACTAAAATTGCCCATAGCTTTATGATAAAGCTCAACCTCGATTTTTGTCGTGCCGTTCGGCAATAATGCGATGATTTCAGCGAGATTTGAAATGTGGGGGATAAACGGGCCCATGTGGATGCGCAAATCTATACCGTGCGCCAGAATCATGGCAATGGTATCAAGCCTTTCTTGGATGGAGGGAGATCTCTTTTCCAATGCAGATACCGCAGCATCCCTCGAAACGTTGAAAGTAAAATATATTTTATTTTCTTTATTCTGCGCGATTAATCTCAGACATTTCTTTATGAGGTGCGATTTAGTAAGGATGGTACAGGGAACGCCGAATGAGTTAAGTATACTCAGTATTTGTTCTGTGATTTTATATTTTGATTCCTGATATTGGAAGCACTCGGTGGTTGAACCTAAGAGTACCCGCGCAGGCCTGGTATAACGTAATTCTTTCTCAAGCATAGCCGGTGCATTGATCTTTACTCCCAAACAGCCGCAGAATTTACCGTTTTTCAGGTTTTTATTCTCCTGCGCGTAGCAATAGCTGCATCCGAATTCGCACCCGCGGTAGGGATTGATTACGTAATCCGCCAGGCTGATTTGCGTCGGTGAGAGCACTTTTTGAGTGGTTATTAATTTTATGTCCATGGTATATACGGTAAGCTTCAGGCTCCAGGCTTCAGGATCAGGGTACGCAATCGTTGCAGAAGCTTAAAGCGTGCGGCCCGCAGCTTGTAGCTTGTGGCGGATTGCTATTATATCATAAAACCATTGAATTTATCGTTGGGAGTGGGATAATATCTTTCATTGGATTTCAGGATGCCTGTGTATTAAAAATAGAAAAAGAGGAGGAACCATGAAAAAAACGATGTTTGCAGTTGCGGCCGGATGTTTGTTAGTGAGTTTTTGCGCGATAAGCTTTGCGGCGGACAGAGTGATCACGGTTGCCGACAAGAAAACAGAAGCCAGCATTAAAAAGCTCGAGACACAGGTCGAGAGCCTGGCGTCGAAAATCGATAGACTTGAGATTTCTATCGATAGCTTAGAGAGAAACATACAGGATACAAACTCCAAGGTTGATAGAAGCGCGATGTCTACGGAGCGTACCGGTTCAATCCAGGATAATTTGGAATCAAAGATCCGTGACGTGGAACGCAGAGTTACTACATTAGAAAGTAACGTAAACAGTCTGCAATCAAAGGTGCATTGATTTTTTCGAGTATTGAGTGCATTTTTGTAAGCATAGCGTACCGGGTTAAAGAGAGAGTGAAAGTGTACTTTTCTGGCGCAATACGCGGTACGCAGTGCTATTTTTCGTATACGAGGTTTCCGATAAAGCTTCGGGTGTATTTTATCTTTTCTTCCTGCAGGGTTTTTAGGAATATTTTTATTCGTTTTTCGGCTTCCTCGCTGGGAAACTTCGCGTCAAATACATCCATATAATCCACGAACGCATTAGCCTGGGCAATTTTGGGGATACGTTTTTTGTTCTGTACGATAAAATTAAGCGTTTCCCTGAAATCCTGCTGTGTTTCTCCCGGATAACCAAAAATAAGGCTTACCTCAAATTGTAATGCCGCGTTTTCAAGTTTCGCAAAAAAATCAAGAGCGTGGGCAGCGGTAAAGCCCTTATGCATCGATCGCAGGACCTTATCGGACGCACTCTCAAGGCCCACAAAGAGGTTATAGCAGCCGCTTTTTTTCATAATGCCTGCCAGTTCCGGAGAGAATTTTTCATCGACCCGCATTTGCGCTTCCCATTTAATATTGAGCCCGGTTTTTATAAGCCTGGTACAAAAATCATCAAGCCAGGTGTTGTCGTAATTTATCATGGAATCACAAAAGACAAACGTATCTGAGTTGTATTTATTCTTAAGGTATTGCATCTCATCCACGAGATACGCGCCTGAGTGATGACGGAATTTTTTATACAGCTTTTTTTCGGAACAGAATGCGCAATTGAAGATACAACCCCGCGACGAAAGCAGAGGAATGGCGGCGGAATAACTTTTAAGTTTAACTGCGTCAAAATCAAGAAAAGGCAGACTATCGAGGTCGTCGACTTCCCTGAAGCGGTACGTGCCGCTTTTTGCCCCGTTTACCGCTTCAAATAAAGGGAGTTCGCCCTCGCCGATTACCCAGGTGTATGGGGACTGAAGTTTATCCTTCCAATCAAGGAAAAGAGCTTCCGGCCCGCCGAAAATAATTTTTATATGAGGAAATTTTTCGCTGAGACGCTGCGCGAGCGAAAAGGCAAAGGCAGCATTGCGTTTAAAAATAGAAAGACCGACATAGCGGGTATCCTTGACGGCGGCGTAAAGGTTATCCAAAACCTGCGGGTATTTTTTCTCTACCTGGCTGAACAGACCTTCTTCGAAATTTTTATCTAAATGGAGCCATTCTTTTGCGCAAATACCCGACAATTTAAAAAGCTCAATATTCAAGTCGACTACGCCTGCGTTAATACCCTGTTGTTTAAGATAGTTTTCTAAATATATCAGCGCCAAGGGCGGGGTTTTCAGCCAGAAAGGGGGAGCTTGGATTATGTAGACAGTTGGTTTCATTTAAGTATAATGTTCTCGCTTTCAGTCTTCAGCTTTCGGCTATCAGCTACGGGGAGAGAGGATTTAAAAAACGCTGAGCTGTAAGTTGATAGCTACAACGCATAATTATAACATATGAATCAGTCCTTATACATCCACATTCCTTTTTGCCGCAAGAAGTGTCTGTATTGCGACTTTTGCAGCGTATCGCTTAACGATGCACTTGCCGCGCAGTACGTTGAAGTCCTTTGCCGGCAGATACGCGCGTTGCGCGGCTCCTTTTATACCGCATATATCGGCGGAGGGACCCCTACGGTTTTACCTATAAAACATTTAGAACGATTACTTAGCGCATTGAAAAAAAACGTGCATTTTGCATCTGAATTTACGATTGAAGCAAACCCGGAAAGCTTAGACCCTGAAAAATTGAAACTTTTTTTACGCTCCGGCGTAAATCGCATCAGCATTGGAGTGCAGTCATTCAACGATAGGCATTTAGCGAAGCTGGGCAGGATACATACCGGCACCGAAGCGCGGCAGGCTGTCCTTCTAAGCCGCAAGGCAGGTTTTAAGAACATAAGCCTCGATTTAATTTTTGGCTTACCCGATCAGACACTTGCGCAATGGGAGAATGACTTAAAAGAAGCAGTCGCTTTGCCGGTGACCCATATTTCTTTATATTCTTTGACGTATGAAAAAGGCACCCCGCTTTTTAAAAAACTTAAAAACCGTCAGATTGTTCCTTTGGCCGAAGACCGCGCGGTGCGCATGTATGACGGCGCACTGGCCTATTTATCGAAAAACGGTTTCATCCGCTATGAAATATCGAATTTTTCTAAAAAAGGGTATAGTTGTAAACATAATCTAAATTACTGGGAAAACAACCCTTATGTCGGCCTTGGAGCCGGTGCTGTCTCGTATCTAAACGGGACAAGAGAAAGAAACATTTCTGATGTAAAAAAGTATATCGTAAGAGTTGCCTCAGGGAAGGCTTTGGTCGTATTTAAAGAAAAACTCTCCCCTCTGCAAAGCGCTCAAGAAACGGCTGCCATAAAAATCCGTACGGCGCGCGGCATTGATTTTACCTGGTTTAAGAAACGGACGGGTTTTAGCTTTGTGGACATAGAAAAGGATGGCGTTGCCCAGTCCCTTAAGGATAGGTTTATCGAATACGTCAAAACAAAAACAAAAATTTCCGGGATCCGCCTCACTAAAAAGGGATTTTTATTTTGCGACAGTGTTTCAGCTTCCTTTCTTTAGTCACCGGAATGCCACTCAATCTGACGCAAATAACCTGCCAGAACGATATTGGTATTGACCGTCCCCGTAAAAAATGTATAATTTTATGGTGCCATGTGGTTTTTTTTATCCTCTCTATGATCCTTCCATAAATTCATGCGCGTGAGGTGATATGCTGAAAGAACACACCAGGATGATCCGTAAGCTTGCAATCGTTACCGATCTTTTGGTGGTGACTGCTGCCTTTTTTATGGGCCATGCGCTTTGGAGCGCGGTGCGCCATAATATCTACCCTTTAAACGCGTATCTTGCCTTATTGCCGTTATTACTGCTTATCTGGGGGGTCCTTCTGTATCATTTCGGTATTTACGATTCCATCAGGGTCGAACAGATACCTGCCATTTTATTTGCGTTATTTAAATCGGCTGTTTTTGCGTTTATTACCTTTAGCACTTTCATGTATCTTTTTAAGATGAGCTATGTAAGCAGGGCATTTATCCTTTTTTTATTTATCCTGACTACGCTTTGTATCTCACTGGAGAAGGGCACGCTTATCGTATTGTTGCGTTTTATCCGCAAGAAGGGCTTTAATTACCGGCGGATGTTGATCGTAGGAACGAATAAGCGCGCCCAGGATTTTATGAAGCTCGTCATACTGCATGATGAATGGGGCCTTAAACTAGTCGGCTTTATCGATGAGGAAAAGGGCAAAATCGGGACCACGGTTGGAGCAGGATATGCCGTCCTTGGAGGGTTAGCTGATATCCCCGATATTATCCACAATAACGTCATTGATGAAATTATTTTTGTGATACCGCACTCCGGGCTCGATAAAGTGCAGGAGAGTATGCATTTCTGTGAAGCCGAGGGGTTAAAGATACATCTTGCGGTCGATTACGCGGAGCTTAAATTCTCCAAAGCGAAACAAA
>JAQUOR010000107.1 GCA_028717025.1 Candidatus Omnitrophota bacterium
TTTTTTCAGGAGTATATCTTTCTATCATGTGTATGTTAGGTAGTATGCAGGAAAGATGCGCATTAACCGGCGTACGCCGCAATAATATGTGCCCGATTAGACGTAAAATCTTACCAAAATAAATACCGCGCGTCAACGAAAATTACGCGTCGCAGCAGCGAAAAAGAAAGGCCCCTCTTTGTAAAGAGGGGCCTTATCTAAATATTCGAATCGTGTCAATGTTCGTTATGGCGTCTATCTTTTTCAAGCGCGTCCCAGGGATATTTCTCTTCTAATGCGTAGCCAAAACCTTCAACGTTATTAGGCAATAACACTGTTGCAAGATCATATACGCCCGAAGAAAATCTACCGATGGGGAAAACTATCGCTTTACCGATACCTACAAAAGGCTTGTCTTCGCTAAAGCCTTTGCCTATTTGTCCGGGCACTTCGAATATCGCAAAGAATGCGTTAATGATTCCTCTGAAAGCTTTTTTCCCGATTGGTCCGGCCCCATTATTCACAAGAGAATACTGCGTGCCTCCCTCCCAGGCATTCGTGCTATCCAAGGGAATTCCTACGCCTTCGTTACTCGTAGGGTTAGGCAAAGGAAACGTTACCACCTGGTATACGCCTGCTACAGTTCTTCCTGTGGCATGGATGAAACCGCGAAAGATCCCAAAGAAGCCGCCCAGAAGTTTATTCTTTTCCGGAGTGCCGAAGCCTTCTTTAAATCCTTTTGAAGTCTGGAATGGAATTTCAAGCCAACCCGTAAAAATATTAACAACGCCTTGTTTTGCTTTCTCGACGGAAGAACCTACGTAAGAAGCCTGTGCATACGAAGAGGTAAACGATAAGAGACATACGACAAACAAAACAACTACTCCCTTCTTCATCCCGACACCTCCTTTATAACAACCCGTGATTTCCTGCAAAACACGTTTTACTACGCCACACACCTGTGATCCCTTATCTCCTTGATTGTATTATTTTATCAACTCTTAAATACCCGTCAATAAGAATCTATCTCATTTTGCGTCGCACTTTTGCCCACTCGTCCGGGCTGATAGAAAAACTTTCCTTTGCGCCGGGGAATCGGCTGCGCTTTACATCAAAAACGTAGCGATGCAGGGCATTCTGTGTTTGACGATAGAGGTCCACGTACATCTTTACAAACTTAGGATGTATTTTCTTATAAAGTCCCAGGACATCATAGAGCACCAGCACCTGACCATCACAAAATTTTCCCGCACCGATACCTATCGTAGGAATTTTAAGCTTAGCGGTAATGAGACGCGCAACCTGATAGGGAACACACTCAAGAATGATGCTGAAAACTCCCAGTTTCTGCAGCATTTTTGCCTGCGCAACTAAATTTAAGGCTGATTGCATGTCTTTACCCTGGACCTTAAAGCCTCCTAAGAGATGCGCGGTCTGCGGAGTAAGCCCGATATGGCCCATCACAGGAATTTTGGCTGCAACAAGATCCTTTACCACATACGCACAATCGTTATTGCCTTTGCCGTAAAACCATTCAACTTTTACTGCGTCTGCCCCAGCCTTGATAAATTTTTTCGCGTAGCGGACGGCATTTTTGGGATGCAATTGGTAACTCACATAGGGCATGTCCGCAACAACCAGGGAATTTTCAGCTGCCTGCGCGACGGCTCGTGTGTGGTTGAACATTTCGCTAAAGCTTATTGTTCGCGTTTCCTTAAGGCCTAAAACAACATTTGCCAGAGAATCTCCCACCAAGACCACATCGATACCCGTATCGTCAAGGATCCTGGCAAAAGAATAGTCATAACAGGTCAACATGGCAATCTTTTCTTTGCCTTTCTTCTTTAAAATGTCACGTATGGTTATCTTGCTCATAATCTTATTGCTTGTTTAAAAGCTGCCGTCCGGAAAGGCCATGGTCTCGCCTCTTGCCCAGAGGGGCAATACTGCGCAAAAGCTCACTTTAAAACTTGTAAGTGCCTGCCGCGTTCATCTTCGGTTATTATAAATATCCTCATCGTCGAAGGACTCCTGGCCAGAAATTGCCGTACCTCCTCCATGCCCATCACAAAGAATGCGGCCCCTAAGCTGTCGGCACTCGTGCAGTTTTTGGTAACAACGCTGACGCTGACGATTGCATTGGCTACGGGGAATCCTGTACGCGGAGAAATGAGATGAGAATAACGTTTTCCCTGGTAATTAAAAAATTGTTCATAGTCGCCTGAAGTGGCAATAGCTTCATCGACCAGCTGCTCACTTTGTATGATACTATCAAATCCTTGCGGATCTTTAACGCCAATGCGCCACGGCTTACCGCGGTTAGTACCCAAACAATAAATGTCTCCGCCGGCATTGATCAAAGCACTATCGATGCCCTTCTCTTTCAATTTTAGCACCGCTTTATCAACCATAAAGCCTTCTGCAATTCCGCCTAAATCAATTTTTAAGCCTTTTTTCTTTATTAAAACCGTTCCTGCGCTTTCATCTATCACGATATTGTTCATACCTCCAAACTCTTTAAGCGCCGCGATCTCTTCCGAAGAAGGGAAAGTCTCTACTGCGCCTTTCTTGATACGCTCTTTCCAGAATTCATAGAGCTTTCCGTAAGTTACGTCAAAGGCGCCGTTCGACATTGTGTTTACCTGAAAAGATAAACGCAAAACTTCCAGCAATTCTTTGGATGCTTTAAATGGTACTTCGGCAGAACGGTTCAGGCGCGAAAGCTCTGAATCAGGGTCATAAAAATTAAATATTTTCTCCAAACGTTTAAACTCTTCATGCACGATCCCTGCGGCGTCTCTATACGGAGACTGTATTTCCAAATACGTTCCTGCAGCGACAAACGTATTCTTATAAAGCGCCGGTGCGCACGAACAACAAAATATTAGACTAAAGACAAAAGACCAAAGACAAAAGACCTTGGGGAAAAAATACTTCTCCATGAAAAATTTTTGGTCTTCGGTCTTGATCATTGTTTTTTTAACCATTTCAACAACTCCTCTAAATTCATGCAGTTTAAAACATCCTCCTTGGTAAGCCAGGAGCGGCGCGCCGTACTTACCCCCAACTCCATAATGGAAAGCTGATCAAGAATATGAGAATCGGTACCTAGAGAGATTTTAACGCCATTCTTTTTCGCTCTCATCGCGTTAATGTCATTTAAGTCTACCCGTTGGGGATGACAGTTAATTTCCATAGCGACCCTGCAATCGGCAGCGACCTTAAAGACTTCGTCTAAATCAATGTCATACGCTTCCCTGACCCCCCAGAGTTTACCGGTAGGATGCGCAATGATATTAACGTATTTATTTTCACAGGCTTTGACCATGCGCCTGGTCAGCTGCGCTTTCGATTGTTTAAATCCTGAGTGAATTGCCGCAACTACCAGGTCAAATTCTTTCAACACGCTCGCGGGATAATCGAGCTTACCCTGCGAATCGATCTCAACTTCAGTACCCAAGAGAAGACGCGTATTGCTTTTTTCATTTATTTTTTGTATTTCCTCTTTTTTCTGGTGGACCTCTTTTATCGAAAGCCCATTGGCAATTTTTAAGCTCCTCGAGTGATCGCATACGCCTACGTACTGATAGCCGCGCTTCTGGACGGCAAAAGCAATTTCGCTTATTTGAGCCGTACCATCGCTATATCGTGAATGCACGTGAAAATCGCCTTTAATATCTTTCAACTCAAGTAAATGCGGCAATTCATGTTTTAACGCCGCTTCTATCTCTCCTCTGTCCTCGCGTAATTCAGGGGTGATGTACTCCATGTTAAAAAAAGAAAAAATATCTTTCTCCTGTTTTCCGGCAACCCATTTCTCTTCTTTACCGGACGTTTTAAATACTCCATATTCACTTATCTTACAATCGCGCTTTAGGGCGAGACTGCGCATCCTTATATTAAATTCCTTTGAACCGGTAAAATACATCAACGCCGAACCGAAATTTTCTTTGCTGACCACTCTTAAGTCGACCTGTATATTGTTTTCACCGGCGATAACCGATGATTTCGTCTCGCCATGCGCAAGGATCCGTTCTACCAGGGGGTTTTTGACGAACGTATCCATGACTTTTGCGGGCTCTTCGGAAGTAACTAAAATGTCGACGTCCCGGACCGTATCTTTAAGCCTGCGCAAAGATCCGGCAACTTCGATAGAACCTGTATATTTATTTTTTTTAAGTTCTTCGACAAAGCTGTCGGCAATCGAAGCGGCAAATGCAAGCGGTATCCGCATGTTTGCCTGTTTAACGAGCGCAATGCCTTTCAGGATGTTCTCCTGGGTTTTCTCCCGAATTCCTTCTATGTTTGCAAGCTTGCCCGATTTCGCGGCAACTTCGAGCTTTTCGACACTATCTATTTTTAACGCATCATAAATGGCTTTGACAGTTTTAGGGCCTAAGCCGGGAATTTCAAGCATTGCTACCAGGCCCTTGGGCACTTCTTTTTTAAGCTCCTGGTAATAGGTAAGCTTTCCTGTCTCAATAATTTCTTTTATTTTTGCGGCAAGGTCTTTACCTATACCGGCAATCGTAGTAAGTGTGCCGGCGGCAACATAACTTTCTATTGCATCCGTTAAACTCTCGATATTCTGGGCTGCGCGCTCGTACGCTCTTATGCGAAAAGGATTTTCTCCTTTAAGTTCCAGCATGGTAGCGGTATCTCTGAATATCCGGGCAACTTCCTGGTTCTTCATGCCAAAATCACATAGATTTAAAAATAAAATTATTTTGCCCCTTGCGAGCATTTCATAAAATCAACCATAGTGTCCGGACCGAACTTAAATCCTAAGCTTTCTGCTTTATGAACATCTTTCCAGCCTTGCTCGCAATCTTTTTTACGAAAATAAGCAATCGCACGGAAAACATAAGCTTGCAGAGAGCCAGGATCGATTTCCAGAACTTTAGCATAATCAGCAATCGCCCGATCATTATCACCTTTTTCAACATACGCGAGTCCGCGAATCAAATAAGTTTGAACTGAATAAGGATTGATTTGCAAGGCATGACTGTAATCAGCAATGGCCCGATCAAAGTCTTTTGAATTGCTGTGCACTAACCCGCGAGAAAGATATGCATCATCAGTGGGGTCTAGTTCAATTGCTTTGTTTGCATCGGCCATAGCTTGCTTAAAATTATTTTTTTTGCTGTAAACGCCGGCACGACGACTATAGTATCTGGCCTCATTTGGTTCCATTTCGATTGCCTTAGTATAATCAGCAATAGCTTGATCGTTATAGCCTTTAAGAAAATAAATACCACCTCGCTCACAATAAGCGGTAGCAAAATTAGGGTCAAGCTCCAGGGCCTTGTTATAATCGACAAGAGCCCGTTCAAAGTCTCCTTTCTTACCATATGCCAGCCCACGAAGGCTATACAAACCAGCAACATTAGGTTCAATTTGTAGCCCTTGATTGATCTTCACGATCGCCTGATCATAATCATCCCGAAGAAAGCACTGGTTTATTTCCATAAAATAATTATCTATCTGTGCCGTCGAAAGGTTAGTAATCTCCGAAAGAGTCTTTTTCGATGAAGCAGTAAGATGCGGCTTTATCTCATTAATAACAAGGGCGAAGTTGATATTTTGGACAACGGCTGTAGACGCATCAGGATACATGCCCATCGTAACTACACCGACGGCTTCTCCTCTAGAGTTTATCAGTGGCCCACCACTACTTCCTGAAGATACAGGAGCAGTAAATTGCAACCACTTTAAGTTGTTTAAGTCTCGTATTCCAGATAGCACACCGTCAGAAAAGGAATAATCAAGGCCTGCAGAATTGCCAATACAGTAGACCTTCTCACCGATCCTTAGCGCTTTAGAATCTCCTAAGGGAATAACAGGTAAGTTAGCAGCGTCGATTTTAAAGATACAAATATCACGATTGGCATCATTGTAAATTACTGAAGTAACCGGATAGACCGTGCCATCTTTTAATTTTACATTGATTTCTTTGGCGTAACGAATAACGTGGTAGTTGGTTACAAGTATCCCGTTTTTATCAACAATAAAGCCGCTCCCTAAATACCCCTTCCCGTCAGCGGTCT
>JAQUOR010000108.1 GCA_028717025.1 Candidatus Omnitrophota bacterium
TTTAACCCAGAGCGATACTGAGGTTATCCTTAAGGCTTTCCGTTGTTGGGGAAAAGACGCGCTATTGAAGCTTTCTGGTATGTTCGCCATAGCCATCTGGGACAGTGTTCAACGTAAACTTCTCATTGCACGTGATCAACTTGGGATAAAGCCTCTTTACTATGCGGATCTAGATGGCGAACTTGTATTCGCCTCCGAAATTAAATCGCTTTTTTGCCATCCAAAATTAAAGCGCGATTTAAAACCAGACATCGTCGCTGCCTATCTTGGCTATAACAATACCTTTGGCAATGCTTCATTCTGGTCTGGCGTAAAACGCTGTTTACCGGGGGAGGGGCTGGAATGGGAAGAGGGAAAGCTCAAGAGTTTTAAATTCTTCGATATCGCATCTCTAGAAGTAGATCCTTTTAAAGGAGATATCAGAGAAGCGGGTTGTCAGTACAGGGAACTTTTAACAAACTCTATTAATGCTCACTTAATTGCGGATGTGCCGATAAGCGCGTATTTAAGTTCCGGTATAGACTCAGCCTCTATTTCTTTACTGGTAAAAAATAACCGTGCCACTCCTCTTTCAGCATATACAGGTTATTTTAAAGATTATGAATGTGGGTGGTTTGACGAACGTCCAGGCGCCCGAATGATATCTTCTTATGCCGGGCTGAACCATTATGAATGTCCCATAACATACGAAGATTTTAACAGGCGTTTCGATGATGTCTGCTATCATCTTGATGAACCGATGTTAGGCAGTAGCGCCTTGCCTCAATTTATTGTTGCTGAACAGGTGAGCAAGCGTTTTAAGGTGGTGTTAACCGGTCACGGTGGAGATGATCTTTTTGCCGGTTACCCCGTTTTTAAGGCCGCATTTTTAAGGCAATACGGTTTGAGTCTTTCCGCTTTGAGATGTTTGTCTGTAACTGGTAAAGACGAGTTTATACGCTTGGCGTATTTCTTAGGTAACGGAATTTTCGATCGGATTTTGGCAAGGGGACAGTTAAGAATGCTTTCTAACTCCGGGCTCAAGGCGTTATCCGGCAATGAATTGATCGCCAGTCTGAAGAGCCACAACGGCATTGAAGGGATCCTTGAGAAGGTACAGCCGTTTTTATCCAAGCCAGACCTCCAAGGAATCACCAGGTGGTATCTGGCCACCTATCTAACTACGCTACTTACGCAGGAAGATAAGATAAGCATGGCTCACGGACTTGAATCAAGGGTTCCGATATGTTCTATCCCCCTGGTCAAATTTTCTTTATCCTTACCGGATCATTTAAAATTATACGGTGGCCGCCTCAAGGCGGTGCCTTTATCGGGAATGCGGGGGATCCTACCCGCAAGAATTCATAATTCCCCTAAAAGGGGATTCCCTACTCCGATAGTTTCCTGGCTGCATCGCGGCGTTATTCATAGCTGGGAGTCTGTTTGGAATATGGATTTACCCAGTCCATTGAAAGGGTTATTGAATCGGGAAGGCGTACTTAGTGCTTTTTCCGCTTTTAGGCGATATCAATTCCGATTGCCTAACGCCTATGCCGTCGCTCACCGGCTGGTTGCCCTGCAGATGCTACATCGTTGTGCGAGTACTTTAAACAGAATTCCCGTAGTTGACCCCTATACCGGGGATTTAAGCGCTGACCTTAAAGGCCCGCTTGTTTTAAAAAGGGATGCTTTAAACTTAGCCAATGGAAAATAGAGAACAGAATAAGAAGACGTTGCGCGTATTATTGATTCAGCCTCCTAATATAGGCGGCGTATCTCCATTGATCTGTCACATGAACCAGAAGGGGGAGAGCGTGGGATTCAAGCCGCCTTTGGGCCTTCTCTCGATTGCTACCTTATTAAAACAGCGTAGTTCTTATCGGGTAATGCTCATGGATGCTTTGGCAGAAAAGCTGGATTTCAACCAGTGCCTTTAGAGGATAGAAACCTTTCATCCTGACGTAATAGGGATATCAGCCTGGACCGACTGGTGGTATTCTGCCTATAACCTTGGCTTAATGATAAAAAAAATTGTACCCGGCGCTCATTTATGTTACGGAGGACCGCATGTTTCCATCTATCCGGGGGAGACCCTGAGCCTTGCGCATACTGATAGTATTATAGTGGGAGACGGAGAGGAGCCGTTCCTTAAACTTTGCGATACGCTGTCTGCCGGGAAGGCGATTAACGATTTTCCGGGTCTGCATTTTAAACAAAATGGATTAAGAGAAGCGCATTCGATGTTTTCAGTTCAAAACGACCTGGATGCCCTTCCCATCCCTGATCGGACCTTACTCCCGATTAAAAATTATACCTCCGTTTTATCATCCTCGGATTACATAACAACTATGATGACCAGCCGCGGTTGTCCATACAACTGTATTTATTGCAAGTTAAGTTTTTAAAAATCTGTATTTAGGTCAGCAGCCGGGGTTATAAGGGAATTTAAGGAAATTGAGAATCTTGGTATTAAAGAAGTTGAGGTTTATGACGATACATTTTCCTTGTCAAAAAAAAGAGTTTTGGAGATCTGTCAGGGATTGATCGACCAAAAAATAGGAGTTTCCTGGGCCATAAGAGACAGGGTTAATATCGTCGACGAGGAAATGCTGGCGCTTTTAAAAAGAGCAGGCTGCAAGAGGATACATTACGGAATTGAATCTGGGGTAGACCGGGTGCTCGGGCTTATGAAAAAACATATAACTACTGCGCTGGCGAGCCGGGCAGTGCGCTTGGCTAAGGAACAAGGTTTTGTTGTTCTGGCCTACTTTATGCTTGGGAATAAAGGAGAATCGGAAGACGATATTGAAGAAACAATAAAATTCGCACTGTCCATGGATACAGACTATGCCGGATTTTCCATAGCCGTGCCGTATCCCGGTACAGCGCTTTATCTTGAAGCCCTTGACAGAGGCATAATAAAAAATGACTATTGGAGAAAGTTTGCTTTGTCGCCTTCGGCTAGTTTTCGCGTACCTAGAGTTTTTGAGGAGAATCTTAGTCTGTCGAAATTGGTCAAATTGCGGAATTACGCCATCCGTAAGTATTACACCAGGCCAGGATATATATTAAAGGAGATAAGGAAAGTAAAAAACCTCAAGGAATTTTCCCGAAAATCAGTCATGGCATTAAGGTTGTTCAGCAGTTGTTTAAAGGAATATCAAGGGCACTAAGGAGATTCTGTTGGGCATTGTAATCACGCGGTCTAAGAAAAAAATAAGGAAGATGTTGGGCGAAACTGTATCTATTTCAGTGGATTGTGATTCGCTTAAGCATTACCTTAATTTTGCGCCGCAAGGGACAGATGTTGAAAAAGATAAATTTACTTTTCCGGTGATGTGCCGAAATCTGCTGAGAATTTTGGAAAAATTAAAAATCAAGGCTACCTTCTTTTGTATAGCGGAACAATTAAATGATCCTGTCAACCTCTCCGTGTACAGGGAGATAGTTCAGGCGGGGCATGAGATCGGCAACCATACCTTTTCACATCCTGATATCGCTTTTTTAGATGAAGAGAAGCATTTGCTTAATATAAGGCTTGCGCACCAGGCGATAATGGAGGTGTTGAAAGTCAAGCCCGCAGGATACAGGGCCCCAGCTTATTTTATTACCGAGGGCAGCTTCAAGGAATTAAAAGAACTTGGCTACTCATACGATAGTAGCCTATGTTATTCTAGGGCAACGCGTATTTTTACTTATGCTTTAAAAATAATAAACCGAAATTACCAGCCAAAAAGATCATCGGGCATTCATTCGCGTTTCAAGGGTTTACCTCCTTATAACATTGAATTCGACGGAATAAACGGCCTTACTGAGTGGCCTATCCCGAATGTGGCCGGGTTGGCTTATTACGGGACCTTGCACTGCTGTATGCCTTCTCAGGTGTTTAACACGCAGACGGCTTTTTTAAACCTGCGTAAAAAGTATATTCATTATGAACTCCATCCCATAGAATTAATCAGTAAAGAGTGCGTGGAAGCATTCCCCTGGCTCAGAAAAATCCCTTTTGTCAGGCGAGAAGATTTATCTGACTGGATGGAATATCGCTTGCAAAAATTGATATCAGGCCGCAAGCCGCTTACCTTAAAGGAATTGAACGATGCGTATTTATATCTTTAGCACAAAAGAGCCTATTTTTCATCCGTCGATGTTTAATAGCATACTGAAGGAACATGCCGCATCCGTGGTAGGTGCGGCAATTTTTCCCAAGGAAACCCTGTTTTCCGAAGTATTTAAGTCTATATATATAGACGGTTTTAGCGCTTTCCCTAAATTACTTAAATTATCCCTTAAACGGCCAGTAAGTATGAAGACAAAGGATCTATTCAGGTCTTTTGGAATACAAGTAAGGTATTTTAATGACCCCAATAGCCATGAGTGTATAGAGGAGTTGCGGAAACTTAAGCCGGATGTGGTATTTAATAATCAACCAAGTATCTTGAAAACTCCATTGTTGTCGCTGGAAGGCATTGTCTTTCTTAACCGCCATACATCGGAACTTCCTCAATATCGAGGCATAGATCCGGTTTTTCACGCGCTCCTTGACGGGAAAAAATCCATCGGCGTTTCTATTCATAGCATGACTGATAAAATTGATGCCGGTAAAGTGTATGCGCAAAAAATATTTCCTGCCGAAGGCTCAGTTTTTAATTGTTACGCCAAGGCATTTGTCCTCTCGCCAAGTCTTTTCTCAGAAGCAATAAAAAATCTTTCTGAAAACCAGCCTCTATTTACTGTCGACACTTCCAGTTCCAAATACTACAGGAAGCCCGCACCGGATGAAATTACCAGATTTCGTAAAATGGGTTTAAAATACCTATAGGAGAAAATATGAAAATTTCGGTGGTTTGTCCTTATTTTAATGAAGAGCCCATTATTGAAAAAGCGATAAGGCGCATGTTAAGCCAGCTTTCTTTATTACCTGGTGCTTGGGAATGGGAGCTTATCCTGGTAAATGACGGGAGCAGCGATAGGAGCCAGAATTTAGTCGAAAAGATATCTTCCGGGAATGCTCTTGTAAGGAATTTTTCGTATGGAGTGAACCGGGGGAGAGGCTATGCTCTAAAAATAGGGATAGAAGCTGCGAAAGGAGATATTATTGTCACTACAGAGATAGATTGTTCATGGGGCGATGATATAGTAATGCGTTTGGTGGAGAAACTGCTTGCAAATCCGTCCGCCGATTTTGTCATCGCCTCGCCGAACTTGAGTGGGGGCGGTTATAAAAATGTGCCTTTTGTCAGGGTATTACTCAGTAAGATAGGGAACAAGATCATAAGGCTGTTTTTTTTGAGCGGCATAACCATGAACACAGGGATGACTCGCGCCTACAGAAAGGATGTAATAAAGGGTCTTGATACAGAGGAACAAGGAAAGGAATTTCATTTGGAGGTTTTGCTTAAGCTCGATGCGCTTGGATACAAGGCCATAGAATTACCTGCTATGCTTGAATGGAAGGACGCGGAATTAGAAAAATCACCCAGAAGGAGAAGCACCTCCATGCGTAAGAACCTGCGACTTATCTCGGGGCACTTAAAATTCGTTCTTTTTGCTAATCCCCTGAGGTATTTTTGGTTTTTTAGCCTGATTTGCGCTCTGGCAGGGTTATTTCTCGAAATAACCGCGGTAATCCGCTTCCTTCACCAGAAAGTTACTATTTATGTGCTGTTGCTAGGTTTATTTTTCTTACTCTTCAGCTTGTTATTTTTTGCGATAGGTGTGATTACTTTTCAAAATAAGTACATAATGAAAGAATTCTGGAAAAAGAGAAATTCTGATTGATGAAGAGAAAGATTTTAAGTTTAGCTAAGGATTCGGCGGTTTACGGGCTAGGGGATGTTCTCGGGAAATCGATACTTTTTTTGTTAATCCCTGTGTTTACTCGTATTTTTTCCCCCCAACAATACGGTGAGATAGAAACACTCGTAATGCTCAATAACTTCCTGGGGATATTTCTGATGATGGGTCTGGATGCGGC
>JAQUOR010000109.1 GCA_028717025.1 Candidatus Omnitrophota bacterium
AAAGAGGGGCATATAATTCTTAAAAAATATTGCGATGATAAAAATATAAAATTTCTATCCACTCCATTTGATGTCGAATCTTTCAAACTGTTGCTTACATTGGGAATAGATGTCGTTAAAGTCGCCTCCGGCGACCTGACGAACATTCCTTTTTTAAGAGAATTAGCTGCTGCCCGGCTTCCTATGATTATTTCTACAGGTATGGCGACGCTGGGGGAAATCGAAGAAGCCCTGAATGCAGTTGCGAAAGAAGGAAATAGCAGAATTATATTGCTGCATTGCGTATCGTGGTATCCGGCGCAAATACCGGAGACAAATTTGCGTTATATGAACACATTAAAAAAAGCCTTTGGTTTTCCCGTGGGGTATTCAGACCATACCTTAGGGATCACCATGAGTATCGCCGCCCGCGCATTAGGTGCCGTTGTTTTAGAAAAACATTTTACGCTTGACGCAAAAAAATTCGGACCCGATCACAACGCTTCTATTGAACCGGAAGAACTAAGCGCACTTGTGCGTGGGATACGAGAAGTAGAACAGGGACTAGGCTCTTCGAAAAGAGTATTTTCTCAAAAAGAGCTGGGGCAACGAAAAGTGCACAGACGCAGCATCGTTGTGCGTAAACCCATAAAAGCAGGCGATAGTTTCACTGAGGATAATCTTACGATAAAACGTCCCGGAACCGGCATTAAGCCTAAACACTGGGATGAAATAATCAATAAAAAAGCACGCACAAGTCTTGCGCCGGAAGAATTATTGAAATGGTCCGATATAGTACTGTGAAACGATGATAGGAAGAATCCCCTGGTTCTTTGGGGAAAGTATGGCATCAAAGAAAGGAGTAAGGGAGGTTGAGACTGAACATGAAGAACTTAAAAAAGAATAGTACAAAAAAGCGAATTGTTATAATCGGTGCACGTATTGACGGGCATGCAGGGGTGATATTGGATGTTTTAAACCTCCTTGGCGAATATCAGGTCATCGGATTCATCGATAATACTCCCGAATTGCAAAATAAAACGATCAATGGCATTCCGGTGATCGGCTCTACTGATAACTTAGGCTCAATGAAAATGCCGGCCCACTATGCGCATGTCGCTATAGGAGATAATGTGGCCCGGGGAGAATTATTTAAGAAATTGGAATCCAGAGGCATTGCTCTTGTAACCATTATTCATCCCAGTGCGATCGTCAGCCCAAATTCAAAGATAGAGGAAGGTTGTTTTATCGGGGCTTGCGCGGTTGTTAACAGAGGGGCAGTTGTAGGCGCGGCAAGTATTATAAATACAGGCGCAATCGTGGAGCACGACAATAAAATCGGGTTCGCAGTTCATTTAGCTCCCGGGGTAAAGACTGCGGGCAGGGTGAGAATCGACGATTTTGCATTTGTCGGTTTAGGTTCGACGGTATTGCCCGATATTCATATCGGATCGGGCGCGATGATAGGCGCCGGCTCTACGGTGGTCAAGGACGTTACTCCGAAAACAACCGTGTTCGGCTATGCCGCTAAAAAATATAATAAAAATATATACATTGATACCAGGTCGGATGTCGATGCAGGAGATAAAGTATACGTAGCCCAGCCGACGCTGCCGGAATATCATTTGATCGAGTCAAAATTCAGAGAAATTGCCAGTAGTCTCAGGCTGTCGAACTTCGCGAAATATTCCAGGGAGTTGGAATTGGAAGTCGAGGACCAGCTCAGCGTCAAAAAAGCTTTAACATTTCCCAATGCGACAACGGCTCTCATGCTTGCGCTCAAGGCGTTGGACTTGACCGGAGAGGTAATCCTTCCGAGCTTTACATTTTCAGCTACGGGGCATGCGGTGACATGGAACGGATTAACCCCTGTCTTTGCCGATATTGAGCCGGATACGTTCAATATCGACCCTAAGGATGTAGAAAAAAAGATTACAAAAAAAACCTCAGCAATATTGGCGGTGCATGTATTTGGAAATCCCGCAAACATTACCGCACTTGAGAAGATAGCCAAAAAACATAATTTAAAACTGCTCTTTGACTCTGCGCACGCGCTAGGCTCACGATACCATGATCTGCCCGTGGGAGGATTTGGAGACGCAGAATGTTTTTCGCTTTCCGGGACCAAGGTGATTACGTCTGCCGAAGGCGGGATCATGACTTCGAATAACAAGGAATTTATGGAAAAAATCAGTTTGGGCAGAAATTACGGCGCGTGCGATGATTATGATTGTCAATATATGGGCTTGAACGGAAAAATGTCCGAGTTCCATGCCGCTATCGCGCTTGAGAGTTTTTCTTTGCTGGAACGTTTTGTTGTCCAAAGGAATAAACTGGCGAATTTGTACAGGGAGAGACTTACGACGATTCCGGGAATTTCTTTCCAGCGGATCAATGAACATTGCGTCAGTACCTATAAAGATTTTGCCATTATTGTCGATAAGGAAAAATTCGGCATGGACAGGGACTCTTTAATTAAAAAGCTTAACGAGGAAAGCATTTTTCCGAAAAGATACTTTTACCCGCTCGTACACACCATGAAAGCGTATGCAACAATAGAGAAAAGGGCCCAGGGCCTCAAAAATTCTGAATTTGTCGCAAACAACATCATATGCTTGCCTATTTTCTCTCATATGAAAGTAGACACATTAGAGAAAATATGCTACGCCATTAATCGGATTTGGATTGCTCACAAAGAACAATAGATCGGCAAAGGGATAATGAGGAGTATGGCTATGCCTTTACGATTTTAAGACAGTTGCATGATAAAAACGCTTATGCGTAAAAAGATACGCCTCTTATTACTTTGGCTGTAAGGCACCTTAAAAGATAGGTTTGAAATGGGAAGAAAAATACTATTAATCCGCCCCGAGAATATTTTTGACTACAATAATTATCCGCCTCTTAATTTAATCAGTCTCGCCACGGTACTTAAATCAAAAAAGTACGAAGTAAAAATTATCAATTGCGCTTCAGAAACAAACCCTCTCGAAACGATTGCCAAAGAACTTAACGATACACTTTTCGTGGGGATAACAATGTTGACCTCGGAAGTTCCTGACGCCTACCGCATTATGAAATTTGTTAAAGAGAAGTCTCGCGTACCTGTCGTGGTGGGAGGGTGGCACTGTACGTTGTTCCCGGAGCAAATGGCGGAATGCGAATATATCGATTATGTGATTACCGGAGAAGGCGAAGAGCACATTCTGACAATCGCGGACGCAATAGCCAACCAGATTTCTTTGCCTGATAAAATACTTTCCAGAAAAATTCTCAACATGGAGACTTTTCCCGAGCCGGATTATGCTACCTATGAAGGCCTGGAGAGTTTCATCAATAATTTTCTTACCGATAAACTGGCAGAATACGTCAAAAAGCCCATGCGATGGCTACCGTACGAGAGCAGCCGCGGGTGTCCTTCGCAGTGTACGTTTTGTATTAATGTCGTTACCAATAATACGCATTATCGTAAAAAAAGTGCCGAAAAAGTAGTCAATGAGATCGAGCGGATAGTCAATACGCACCGGCTTACGCATGTAAAAATCATCGATGATAATTTTTTTGTAGATATCAACCGGGTGCGTCAGATATGCGAAGGGCTCGTCAAGCGAAACGTTAATTTTACCTGGGATGCCGAATGCCGTTGCGATTATTTTAAAAGCTCGATGATCAATGATGAATTGCTGGCGTTGGCAAAAAAGTCCGGTCTGGTTCAGCTTACCATAGGTATTGAGTCAGGGTCATTAAAGACCCTTGCCATAATGAAGAAGGGTATAACGCCCGAACAGGCAGAATTTGCGGTAAAAAAATGTAATGATTACGGTATTGTGACGCGCCCTTCTTTTATTGTCGAGATTCCCGGAGAGACGATGGAAGATATCAAAAAAACGATTACATTTGTTAAGCACTTGAGAAAATACCCTTATTTTACCTGCGGCGTTCAAACTTTCCGTCCTTATCCAAAATGTGAATTGACCCAGCAGCTGGTTAAGGATGGAAAATTCAGTGAGCCCCAAAAGCTTACGGAATGGATGGACCACGATGTGGTAAAGACGTTTACCTCGGCGCAGTATATCCGGCCCTGGCAGGTCAATGGCAAATATTCCGAAATCGCAGCGTATTATCTGACTATGGAATCCGGGGTAAGCTTGGGGAGGCATATGATGCGTACCGCACTTGATAGATTCAAATTGAAATGTTTCATCACTATCGCAAAAATCCGTAATAGATTTAATTTTTACCTATTTCCGGTGGACCGGGTTTTATATACCAGGTTTTTCAGAAGTTTTTATAACAAAACAAAAGCGAGATAAGCAGTTATTTTTATGGAGGGATTTTATGGCTAAAGTAATCGGCGCAATAACGGCACGGATAGCTTCGAAAAGATTACCGGGAAAGATAATGAAAAAAATTGCCGGTAAAACCATGTTCGAGCATCACGTGGAGCGTATGAAAGCTATCCAGGGTATTGACGGGGTTTTCCTGGCAACTTCAGAAAATCCTCTCAATAAGGAGCTCATCAAAGAAGCCGAACGTCTCGGGTGTGGGTGGTACGCCGGGGCCGAGCAGGATGTAATCGAACGCCACGTTGAGCTTTGTAAGCGCGAGAAAGCAGACGCAGTTATCCGCGTGCCATGCGATTCTCCTTTGTTTGATATTGAAAGCTGCGCACGTTTTATAAAGGAATTCAAGAAGGAATATAGGGATTACATGTATGTTTCCAACATGACGATGATCCAGGGAACCGTTAAGGAATTGATTTCGTATCAGGCTCTTTGCCGGATACACAAAGTTTCCCGTGGACCGGCAGTGTCCTTGTATATCATTGAGAACATGGAGAAATTCAATACTCTGGGGTTTACCGTGGATGCTGATCTTTCCCGTCCGGAATATCGCTTGACCGTCGATTATCAGCTCGATTTCGAACTGATGTGCAAAATTTACGACGCGCTCTATAAAGGAAAGCCGCTGTCCCTGCGCGACGTCTATGTATGGCTTGATGATAATCCTCAGATCGCAATGATGAATAAGGATGTAGCGGTCAGCGGTATAAATCAATACATCGGCAATATGATGGATAAACAGTTGTATTCTATCGTGATGCGCGGAAAAAATTATCAAGTTCTTGATGAAAAAAAGATGCCTGTCCCTTCAGGCAAGTTTTTAAAAAAGGTACTTGAATTTTTCCCGGAATTACGAAAGACCGGGAAAATTTGATGTAAGCGACTCTCGTACATCCAGTGCCGGGGTATTCATAAAAACGCGGCACTAAAAAGGAGGAGAATAACGTGAAGAACATATTTAACGGCAAAACAATTCTTATTACCGGCGGAACGGGTTCGTTCGGGAAAAAATTTACCGAGACTCTATTAACTGACTATAAACCGAAAAAACTCATAATTTTCAGCCGCGATGAAATGAAACAGTATGAGATGAGCCAGCAGTTCAATCAGGAAAATATCCGCTATTTTATAGGAGATGTGCGTGATCCCGAACGGCTGCATCGTGCATTTTCCGGAGTGGACATCATCGTGCACGCGGCAGCGCTTAAAATCGTTCCCAGTGCGGAATACAACCCTTTTGAAGTTGTCAAAACGAATGTTATCGGAGCAGAGAACGTTATTAATGTCGCAATAGATAATAATGTTAAGAAAGTGATTGCGCTCAGTACGGATAAAGCCGCCAATCCCGTCAATCTTTACGGCGCCACGAAACTTTGCGCCGAAAAGATGTTTACTGCCGCTAACAACTATTCTCCCAATGGAACGCAGTTTAGCGTTGTGCGTTATGGTAATGTATTCGGCTCCCGGGGCAGTGTGGTGCCATTTTTTAAAGAATGCAGGGAAAAAGGCGTGGTCCCCATAACCGACGAGCGCATGACGCGATTCTGGATAACGCTTGACCAGGGAGTTAAATTTGTGCTTGAAAGCTTAAACGATATGAGCGGTGGTGAGA
>JAQUOR010000110.1 GCA_028717025.1 Candidatus Omnitrophota bacterium
GGGATGGGTTTAAAGGTTCAGTTCTGATGGCGGAGCTCTTACGCAGAGAATTTCCTCGGTTAAAAATTTTTGCCGGAGGACCCGTAGTCGATGAAGGTCAGGAGACGGTGCTTGAAGTAGCTCCAGTCTTTGATGCGCTCGTGTATGGTGACGGCGAAGAAACAATCATTGATCTTGTAGCGTATGCCCAGGGCAAAAAAACGCTTTCGCAAATCCCGAATATCATCTATAAAGCAGAGGGTACGCGCATTGTTAAATCGCCGGTACGTATGATTGAAAATCTTGATGACCTCCCGTTGCCGGTATATGATGAAAACGTGTACCCGTCGCTTGGAGGCAATCAGAAAATAAAAATCGCGGTGGTGGATGAGAGCAGGGGGTGCCCTAACCGGTGTTATTTTTGTCCTCATGTGGAAAAAAGCGGAGGAAAATGGCGCCTAAAGTCGGCGCAACGCATTATCCGCGAAATAAAACGTTTAAGCGAACACTACGGCATTCATGCCTTCCGTTATGCCGGTTCCTGTACGCCGGCGCCCGTTATGAAAGCAGTTGCCGAAGAAATAGTTAAGGACCATATCGATGTTGTTTATACTTCCTTTGCGAATGCCGGAATCTCTGACGCAAAAAGTTTCATGTTGCTTAAGGAAAGCGGTTTGCACGCTTTATTTTTTGGAGTTGAATCGGGAGACCAGCGTCTCCTGCATGAGGTAATGAATAAAAAAATGCTTTCGCCGGATATTATACGTGATACCATACGCGCCGCCCAGCACGCAGGCATATTTTGCGTCAGCAGTATCATCTTTCCTGCACCGGGCGAGACCAGCCAGAGCCGTAACGCGACCCTCGAATTATTAAAGGAACTCTACGCAGGTTCCTCCGGGGGGGCTGTATGCGCCCAATTTCCCGGTCTTTTCCCGGGTACCGCATGGTACGGCGATCCTGCGCGATTTGGTTTTAAAATAAGGAATCCCGCCACATATAAGGAAGAAATGCTTGAGTATAAGATAAAATTATTTTTTCCGCCGAGTTTCTGGAAACCGGTACCGTATACCCTTGACGGGAAATCATACAAAACATTTTCCCGTGAAACAGAGAATTTTATCAAAGAACTGGACGCACACGGTATCCTGACGCTGGTTACCGATGAAATGGCTTTAATCGCCCGCCTGCTGGGGCTTAAGCCCCGTGCCTTTCGCGATCACAGCCGTCCGCAGTTTTTTACGGGAGAATGGGAAAGCTTGTCGAAGGACTTGGAAATTATCAATAACGGGGCGACTGCGGATGCGAAGAGGCGTTGCGATATCAGAGCCATGAAACTCGAAGATTAGAATTATTCGCCATTTTGATTCCTGGTTGCTTTCGCGAGAGCATTGTCCACTGCTTTTTTAAGGGCATTACTGCTTATTGTCGCACCGCTTATGGCATCTACCTTAGTATTCTGTGTCGCTATAATATTCTGTATAAGAGGTTCAAGCACGCGGGTATATTTGACAAGCGCCATGTGCCGGGTGACTCGTATATCTGTTATTTTGTTCTCTTTTACGGTAAGCCGTATTTTCATCGGCCCCGGGAACTTGAAGGATGTTCCTGTATAAATACCATCGCGCAGCGTAAGGAGCTCTTGTGTTTCTTTTTGTTTACAGAATCCTTTTGCAAAAAATATTGCCCCCGACAGCAGTATCGCTACCACAATCTTTATCCGCAAGCCTTTCTTCATGATACCTCCTTCGTTGCGTCGGTTAACGTATCTTCGGTTTAAACGTTATCAATATCCAGGGTGTTAAAAGGAGATCGCACCAGAGCGCTACGAGCGTTGTCAGGGCGCAGAGCAAACCAAAGATAGCAGTGAGGCGGAATTCGGAGAAAAGTAATACTGAATACGAAGCGGTCATTACCAGTGAGCTGAATATCATCGGTTCACCTGTAAGCAGAAATGTCTGGCGCATATTTTTGACGTAGTCAGGCTCCTGGCTTAAGTTCATTCCGAAGCGATTGAAGAAATGCGTGGTATCATCCATAATCAGTCCCAAGGCAATGCCGGTGGTAAGAGCGGTCCCTACATTAAGAGTTATTCCGGTCCAGCCCATGAAACCCAAGACAAAGAGAATCGGTATTATGTTAGGTATCATGGTCAGCGCTCCAATTTTAAAAGAACGAAAGTAGTAGATTGCGGTAAGTAAAAGAGTGATTACGCAGAGCAAGAATCCTTCAGCTTGGCCTTGCGTAATGGAATTCACCATATTGGAATATATCACTGGATAGGAACTCATATTTACTTCCAAATCCGGCCGAATATCTTTCTTTATATAGGATTTTATTCTTTCAACCAAAGCAATTATTTTGCGGGAATTATGTTCGGATATCCGGCAGCGGATTCTTGCGAGTTGATAAGGATAATCAACGAAGTCTTTTTCAATATCGTTACGCCGGGGAGACATTGAATAGAGTAAAAGATTTTGCGCCACAGCCTCGCGCGTATCGGGTATACGATAATACTCTTCATTGTTATCATAGAGGGCCCTGTTCATGTCTTTTAAAAAATCTATGATTGACATTGCTTTGTCGATTTCTTTCTGCTGACGCAAGAAATTTACCAGTTTTTCGATTTCTTTTAAATTCTCAGGGTCTTTTACCCCGTCTACTTTTTTGGTGTTAACAACTATTTCAAGATTAGAAACTCCCGCAATATTTTTTTCAATAAATATTGTGGATTTATACACTTCACTGTTTTTACGGAAAAAAGTAAGATGGTCGGTTTCAACGCGGATTCTGAAGATTCCTATCACGGATATAAGTATGACGAGAATAATTCCTGGCCAGAACCATTTTTTTCTACTTTCGATGAATCGCGTAAGCGCCATGATAAACCGGGTAGCGTCGATTTTAAATCCCAGCTGTTTTTCTAAATCGGGGGGAATTTTTAACAATATATGAAACGTTGGAATAAATACTATGGCGATGATAAAAGCAAATATTGAAGCGAGACTACCTAAAATTCCAAAGTCCACCAATGGTTTGATATTGTTTACCATAAGCGAACCAAACCCTATCACCGTGGTTAAACTTGCAAAGTAGCAGGGCCTGAATATGAGGACCAACGCCTCATTGAATGCCTTGGCCTTATCTTTAAACATGCGCAAGCGGTCATAGTAGATATCATGTATGAAATAAATATTCTCTAAAGCAATGCAAAAAATAAGAGGAATAATACCTATAGTTACATTATTGAAAGTTTTTCCCATAACGGCGATAGCTCCCATCGACCAGATTAAAGAAAGGGTGATGACAAACAGGGCGGCGATAGTATCCCGCCAGCGGCCCATGGTGAGCCGCATCAATGCGGTTATGATCAGGTAGATGGGGATGATGAAGACAAAAAAATCCCGCTGCATGTATTCGCCAAGCGAATGGTTAATGATGGCATCTCCGGCAAGGTAGAGTTTATATTTTGTGTGGGCATTTTCTTTCAGCAGCACCTGTTTTATTTTTTTTACTACTTCATTGGTGCGTTGTCTTTTGGGATCGCTTCTGATATCCACCAGCAGGGAATAGAATTTCCCGTCCGCAGAGGCAATATCTTTTACGTAAAGATAATTAGTGGTGGCGTGCGCCCGGAGCGCGTCACTTTCCTGACGCGACTGCGGTATTTTTCCCATCAGCGCCTTTACCTGAAACAGGTCGGGGGTGGTGGTAATCAAGTTTGCCGTGGAAAGAGATTTGACGTTACGAACAAAATCAATTTCTTCTATTTTTTTGCTTAGATTTTTGATGAACGTAAGGTCTTCCGGTGAAAACAATGAGTCGCCCTTAAACCCGATGACTACCGTTTCGTCAGTTTCGAAGAGTTCTTTTATTTTATTGTAATAGAGCATGTCCGGATCGTTGCGGATGACGAACGCAGAGAGCGAGGTGTCAAACTCCAGATGTGCTAATGCCCAGCCGAAAAAAAGCGTAACGATAGCCAATATGAGCAGGTTAGTGCGGGGATAGCGAACGATATATTTTGTAATAAAGCGTGTTATTGACATGGAATTTTATTCTGTTTCGTTTTTCAAATACCGGAACTGATAACCATCCTTTAAGGAGGGCGGCAGCGTATCTTTTACGCCATCGTAGGTAAAATTATTTTCCTCAATGATTTGTTGCGCCACGTTCATCACGTACGGTGGTATGGCTCTTAGCACCACGGCAATTCTCCAGAGGTACGCTTTGCATGACATATGTTTACGCATGCGCAGATAATTGAGCGGCGAGATGCTTTTAAGCCATAGAAGGACATATTCGACATAAAAACGCCACTTAGGAAGCGCGGTCTTACAAACCATATATTCCAGATTAAAAAAACCGTAGTTGTATATGCTTAGTTGCTTTTTTTCCTTCATCTCTTTAAAGAGTATCGTTCCGGGCGTGGGAGTGAGCGGTACGAAATAAGGCTGGGCGATTTTATATTTTTTGATGAATTCCCAGAGTTCTTTGAATTCCTTTTGCTTGAAATGGGGAAAAATAATAAAGTGGGCGAAGCAGTCGATACCCAGCTTGTTTAAGATTTCCATCGCTTTTACGTTGTTTTCTAATGTCGTGCGTTTATTAAGTCCGTCAAGCCCTTCATCGCTTACCACTTCAAAACCTACCACGAGGTAATAGAGACCTATTTTTTTCCAATGCTGGAAAACTTCCGGGTGTTCGACGATAGTATCGGTGCGGGCGTACGCGCCGTATTGCTTTTTTACTCCGCGTTGCGTAAGGGCGTCAGCCATCTCTAATGCGTGTATATGATCGTGAAAAGTGTTGTCATCGGCAATGTACACGCGGCGCTGCGGTAAGCTTGCGATGTCGTCAGCGACATCCTGGGCATCGCGCAGCCGGTAGGTACCCCGTGCGGTAAACCAAAGAGAGCAGAAAGTACAACGGTGAGGACAGCCGTGCGTCGTAATGGTAATGCCGGCGTGAAAGTGTTTACGGTATCGCGCGGTGAGCGTTCTGTCTAAGACAGGCCAGCGGAAAGTCCCGGAAACAAGAGGGCGTTCTTGCGTAAAGATAAATTCATTCCCTTTGCGGATGGCCAGCCCTTTAACCTGCTCAAACGGAGTATTGTCCCGCAGGGCTTTGACAACCTCGGGGAACGTTTCTTCCCCGGGACCTATACAGATAAGATCGAAACACGGCTGGGTAAAATCATCAGGAAGAAGCGTGGGGTGCTGGCCGCCGATGATCGTGATTGCCTTCGGGCAAATACGCTTTGCCTCCTGAAGCATCATGCGCGTAGTAAAAATTTCTCCCGAGGTGTGTATGCGCGCAGCGATTAAGTCAGGCTTGAACTGCTCAAGTGTCTTGCGCCATGCGCGTGCGCTTTCGTAACGCCGGTCGAATAGTCTCACCTCGGCAAAATCTTTTACCAGCGAGCCGAGCAATATCGCCACGAGAGGTTCATAAAAAGGAAGAAAAGGAACAAAAGACTTGTGAAAATTAGGATAGGTGACGAGAACGCGTGGTTTTGCTGTCATGGTGTTTTTTAAAAAGAGTATTTTGCTTTTGCAAAAAACTGATCGTTTTTATTGTATTGGCCAAAAGTGCCGTCAGAGGGTCCGAAAAAGTTATCGTAACCTACCGCTACCGTCAGTGCGTCGGTGAGGGCATATTCGCATTTAACCTCCCAGTAACGGTCAAGATTAAATAGGTGCAGCCTGCCCGTTGCTTCAAGGAGTAATGTATCATGAAGAAATTTCCTTGAGATTTTATAGATAAGACTATCTTCGTATCGGCGCGAGATCATACCCTCTTCGTGGTCAGGGATATATTGCGCATAATATTGAAGGTTTACATAGACCCTGTTTTTAAAGGTATGATCGCCTCCCACTATGCCGGTAAAAGCATTTTTTTTAACCGTTCCATCTGCCCTTAAAGGAGAGTCGCTTACAAAACGGTCCC
>JAQUOR010000111.1 GCA_028717025.1 Candidatus Omnitrophota bacterium
TGACGCTATAGAGCGCATGATTGCAACGCAGTTTCCTAAGCGATTTGCAAAGGATAGAGGTAAAGGCACTGCTCATCCCATCACAGCCGCAGCAATGTTCAAGGCTGCGCAAAAATATCCTGGGCATGCCCGGGAATTTACTTATTTAGGGGAAACTTTGCTTGAGATTGTTGAAAAAGCAAAAGCGCAGGGCATTATTGCTTACCGCGGCCCGCCGCAAGAATATGAGATTGCCCGCCGAAGAGAAAGCCGCTTAGTTGTCTGGAGTATTACTGAAGAAGAAATAGCAAAACTTCTTAGAGATACCGACCACAATATACAATACATCATCTTTCAGATTCGCCTTCATGAATTACAACCCACCGAAGAAGAGGCAATCGCCGCTCAAGTAAAAAGCTTTAACGATCCAGATAAGATCTATCCAAAAATAGACTATCTTATCCCTTCGCTTCTTGGGCAAGTCGTAGATATGGTTTTACCGTATGCAAGCAAACGCAAAAAAGATAAGCTTAGAGAATTCTATCGAAAGAAATTAATGCGCAGAGATTATATTGGGCGTGTTGCTTTCTGCCAAGGTGTGCCTGTTGGCTTTATCATGTATAGATTATTTGAAAAAGCCGGGACTAAGTATATAAGAACGATCCATGTCCACACTGAATTTGCTGGAAGGGGCGTGCATGAAGCATTGTTTTTTGACATAGGAGCTTCGGTTTTTCAAGGCCCATACTCAAAGGTATGCATGATAATTAACGAATATGACGCAATTTCTCGTGAACGTTGTCATGAGTGCGGTTTTAGAGAAGGAAGACTTCTGCCCGGTAAATTTAAGAATTCAAACGGTATTGAAATGGTTCTAAGGAGAGATGAATCAGCATTAGACAATGGAGGTGATTTTATATTGCAGAAAGATCTGGTACAAAGACGCGCAGAAAATTTACGCAGTGTATTTAGGCGTTTAAGCATAGGCGCAAAACGAATATTACTGCGGCCTGATATATTTGCGGTTTTTCTGGGGGTAAAACCTGCCTATATCCGCTACGAAGATATTGATGTAATTCCTTTTTATGACGAAATACTACGTTATCCAGAGATTTGCCAAAATTACTCTTTATTGTTCCTGGATAATTATATTGTTGACTTAGATTATTTTATGCAGCGCCTAACAGCTGAGGGTGATTTTTTAGTTGCTCAGCATTTATTAGCTCAAAGTGATTATGAGTGGCTTCTAAGACAAGGTATAAACTCGCAATCAATAGCTTTCCTGAGCGATTTTTTAGAAGACTTTACAGAATGTATCCCGGGCCGCGGTGCGCTCCATGGTTTTATCCTAGGTTTCTCTACGCAAGATATTCTCTGTGGTGCGGAGTACGAAATGGCTGCAGACGGGCAAGAACCAAGGGTAGACGTTTTAATAAACAGATATGGTCTAAGTATGTTAAGGCCAGAAAACTCTGTAGGCAGTGTAATCCTTGAACTATGGGACAGCGCGCTTACGCAAGGTTATCTTTTATTCGAGCAGGAACCTGATTTTAAACAGGCCATGCTCGCCGAAGTGCTTAATGCTTTTTATCGGGTAAAAAATTATGAATACCAAAGTAAATCCAGTATTGATAATGGAGGTAAAGCATTTTCTGCATCAACCACAGTCGCCATACATCAATTCTTTGAAGCTCTCTTATTGTACACGCTTATTAATCATGGATTAAGCGTGTATGAACTACGGTGTTTTATTCCGCGCGCTACGATGCCTTATTTTACGCAGTTTAAACCATCCCTTGATGAAGTTGCGGCAGCACTTTCTGATACAGCAGGTTCAGTGAGTATGCTTGTTGGTAATATCGTTTCCGCTCATTGTTCATTTTCAAGCCCGCTTGTTTGGTTTGCTTCACGACTTGCCGGCATTCGAGACAATCATGCGCAATCCTGCAGGGGTCTAAGAGCGTTTAGCCTTTATAAAGCAATTTTAACTGCATATTTTCCTGTTTTAGAACTCTTTGCTTCTGGCGAATATGGCATAGGAGATTTAACGTACGCATACGAAGACCTGGATAACTTAATGCCCATGGTTCGTGCTTCATCTCTTGATAACGGCGGTGCCAGTAAAAGAAATTTTAAACTTCTTGCGGTAACGCCTGAAGAAACGCAGACAGTCAGTCTGCTTCGACAGGGCCCTACAGAAAGTGCTGCGGTCAATCCGCCTTCACGAGGCGATATCGAAATAATTATTGAAGAAGAAAAATATTTAGACGGTATACCTGATCAGGAATATGCCGATCTCGCAATAGACTTTGTCCGTGCGTTATCGACCACACTTTCCATTAAGGCCTTAAAATTTTCCCGCTCTGGAAATGGACCGCAGGAAGAATTCATCAGAATCTACGGCAGCGCAGAAAAAGATTGGGAAAACGTTTCTTTGCATATTTTTATACTTAATCCCGACGCACGCACAAGTATTGACGATTTTTCCTGTTTTAGGGAGCCGTATTTTATTCTGCCCCGGTCGTATCTTGCAAATGAACGGATAAGAAGGACCATCATAGATTTGGCGCGGGAAGGAGTCGTCGTCGTGAACTTATCGGAGCATAGCGCATTTGCTCCGGTTGATTCTGTCGTGACCATTCTGGAAGAAGGATTAGGCGTAATAAAAAAAGCTAAAGTAGCTAACCCTGCAGTCCTTGGTGAAATAAATTTGACCTGGATAGAAGAAGAGAAGAGCATTGTTACTCCTGCCGTTTCCCAACTGCCGCGCATGGGATATGTTTTGCATCCACGAATAATGCTCTGGCCTAAGTCCGGCATAGGCATTGCTTTAGAAGTTTCCCGCGACTCCATCAAGCGTTTAGCTTCTGCAGACTCCATATTTGATGATAATGCTCTTTCTCGGGCAGCGGCGTTAATCGTCCCGTTCTCATTGGCGCCGGGAGCCACATTCAAAGACTATCTCTGTATTGTACAAAAAATACGCGGTTTAACGCAAGCGCGCCTTATGGATTTACAGCACAATCACATTTCCGCAGAAACCTTATTGTCCGGACCGGTGGACGCGCAGGATGATCAGCTTGATACACGAGCAGAAGACCTGCAGATCAAAGGTGCCGTAACGCTCCCCGTTGGTTACAGAGCGGATACCGGTGTCTTCAGCACTATCGGCAGGCAAAGAGAATCAGCGTTTTCTCTTGAAAGTGAAATAAAAAGACTTATCCCGACTTTTTCGCTGGAGCTGGTGATATTGGCGACGCTTAAAGGTCAAGATGAAAAAGCCCTTTTCCGAAACGCCGGTCGGGAAACGTCGGTACTATGCTTTGACCAGGGCGTACTTGTGGTAAATCCGGTTGCCTTCGCTCGTCTTTACTATGGGCCCGATGAGGAAAGAACGCAGGTTTTTGATGACGCGACTCGGGCTGATTTAAGATTTGAAACGCTTTTACTGAGGATTGAGCCTCTCGATAACGGCGGTTTTTCTTTAGCTTCACCAAAGCTTTCGACCGAAGGGATTGATACTACTCGTTTTACGCCAAAAAATATGCGAAAACTTGCGCAAGCTAACCCATTCTATGCAAAGCGATTTAATGAAATTGCTGACCTTGCACTTCTTGCAGCTAAAGCTGCTTTAATCCGTGATGGAATTGATAGTAGCGATCCTGAGGATTACATTCTGGCAAAAACTGAGCAAAAAGCTCCAGGTAAAGCAGAAGTTTGTTACTCAATTGTGCCAGAAGGCGATATTCCTCATACGATGCGTTTCTTTAATCAAATCATAATTAGTATAGTGGCTGACAGTCTCTCTTATTTGAATAATGTTCAGCATCTTATAAGCAGTATACGTTATTATTTAGGAAATCATAATGACCTACTTGCGCTAATCCATGAAAGGGCAATAGAAGAAGTTAAAATGCTTGTAGGCGATGTCTTTTTACAAAAAACCAAAGAAAATATCGGTGCACAGAAAAAGCGCTTATATCAATTTACTCACGATGATAAGAATGTGGGCCTCATGAATTATAATATTGATGGCGGTCCGATAGCGGTGGCCATGTTTCTATCCCACTTAGATTCCGGCATAGCCGGAAGGTTAAAAGATGCAAACTATTCTTATGCTTCTTTGCTTGCTTCTATTGATGATACCACAACCGTATTGCTGTTGCTTAAGGCATTTCTTTCAAACGAAAGTATCGAAGCAATTGTTAAAGAAGCTGATTTAGGCTATTTGCATGCAAGCAGAATGGTTGCCGGGTATATTAAAGCGGCACAAGAACGAGGTTTTGAATTAACACAAGAAAGGCTAACATGCTTCACAAACTTCTCTAGAATACTGCGTGACATACAGCAGGGTTTGTATGATTTTCTTGAATGGGCAGCATCCCAGACCAATGGTTTGTTTGTTCCAGAAAAACAATATGTTCAATTGCCGGCTAATGATGTGCAAGGGTCAAAACAATCTTTTGATAATGGAGGCAGAAGCCTAGAGCAATACTTTAGCCGCAGAAGAAGAGTAGAGCGCCATTTTATTAAATATAGTCCGTCAGTAATGTTGGCGTTTGCGGGAATGTGGTGGCTATTGCTTAAGAAATTATTTAGAATGACTTTTAAAGATTTTGGCACACAGGAAGAAATCCGTACGCGATCCATGATCAGCCGCAGGGATTTTCATAAGAGAACGCTTGCTGCGTACATGGCTGGTTTGCTTTCTCCAACAAACTCTGCTGTACAGGGCGTGGAGTCTGTTGCTGAGGGGGTAGAAGAAATCGATGAGAACTGGATTATTACTCAATTTTATTCTCGTTCTATTTTAGAAGGGTTCGCCGGCTATCAAAAGAAAATGCAAACAGGCCCTCGAGCTATTTTATTAAGCAGAATCACAGAGCATTTTATTAACAGGTATGCAGCCCTCAAAAGAAATGAGGTAAGTCTTAGCATTGATCAAACTACCCTTGGTACCGAATATGAAGTCGATGACCATCATCCTGGAGCGCGTTGGCGTCAATTAAGAAGAGATCTTTTGAATGATATTGACGAAGATACAGGGTTAACCGCAGCAGAAGATTTCAAGGGACAAGATTTGGATGATTACCTTGAAGGTGGAAAAGATATACTATTTCAGAGAGATCTTGATACTTGCGTGCGCGAATCCCTTAAAGCAGAGTTTGCTCAATATGAACCGCTGATAAGATCATTGGTAAAAATTAAGAACAATACAGCGAAGCGCTTATTGAGAGATTGGAAAGATGGTATTCCTGAATCGCTTGATGTGGAAGGAATCAAAACGCATATCCATGATACTGTTTGTAAGGTTGAGATGCCGGAAATTAATTGGTATCTTTTTGAAAGACAACGCCGCATTAGAATGCAAACTCAACAAAATCACCCTTGCTGCTATTGCTCTTATTCTACTCGCTACTTTTCTTGTGATAACGGCGGCAGCTTGCAAAAGAAACTTCAAACTGCGCAGCGTAAAATAAGTAAATTTTCATCAGGGATACGTAAAGATATCAAAACCTATAATCAAGAATATTGCCTTGCGCATTCGCTTGATCAAGCTCAAGAGTACTTAGGTCTGCCTAAAAAAGGTATCCGGCGTTCTTACCAAAATGTTTATCAAGAACTAAGAAACTATTTTGTTACCTATAAATCTAGCCGATCAGTAGCGCAGCCTTCTGCGCATATAGCCCGACGCCGTCAAGATGGGCATGATTATGTGTGGATATCCTTAGTGAGTCGCGATAGCGCGAGTGAGAAATATGGTTATCAATGTGATACCTTCGAGTCTTTTTATTTAGACGGCACATGCATAGCCCATGGATTTGCTTACAATCAAAATGGCATTATCGTTCTAAGAATGGGTATAGATAGAAAGGTTATTTTTGGTAGTCCTCATATGAAAATATTGTTCGCGATGAGACAAAGTGTCT
>JAQUOR010000112.1 GCA_028717025.1 Candidatus Omnitrophota bacterium
CGCATAACATTGAAAGCAATTCCTGCTTCAATCTACGCGGGCAGAGGCTGGTGCCCTGTAGTTTCGCAGACAGATCTTGATGATACTTTTGGTGCGAGAAGTTTCTTGACGTACTTTGCAGGAGAAGCACTCATGAGCGTTAAGGGTACTCTCTGGCAGACAGTCGCGGGTATTGACTATTTTTCACCTCTGATGATCGGCGGACCTGATTTACCGGCTGGTCCGAACGTCATAGCAGGGGATTATTCCTATTTTTCCGCGCCTACAGGTACTATCGGAGTCGGAGCACTTAACAATCCGGCAGTGGGTGTTTTAGACAATCCTTTGCAGGTAAACATCCAGGTATTAGATATTACCGGACCGCAATCCGCGTTACCTTCGGGCGGCACTGCTGCCGCGGGTTTAACGCTTAACATGGGTGGTGCAAGTGCAACTACCATTGATACTGAAGACGGCAATGGGCCGCGTGGCGTAAGCGGCGTGATCCGGGGTATAGTGAGGCCAGGGACAACCGCGGTAACGGAGGTTACTCCGTCACCTGTTGTACTCGAAGCGCCCGGCTATGTATTCTACGACGACACCAGTACAGCCTACGACGGCGATTGTCCCGGCTGTAATGTGTCTCTTTTTGGGCCCGCAGCTGCCAACGCGGGGTTACAGCAAATTTGGCCTGAACCGGTTGGAAAGTCATTCTCGCTTGATTTGCTTAGGAGAATACTTGCGCTCGGTAATGCCAACTATCCGAAGATCTACGCGGAATTCTTAAAGAACTACCGTTTCGTATCTATCGATACCGCAACGCCTCATTTCTATTTTTATCATCCTTCAACGGTATCTGACTATACGGCGTTTGATGGCATCAAACTCGATGAAGGGGCGTACAACTTTATTGACGGCATTTTGAACCTAAAAGACGATAAAGGTTTTAACCCTTACTATTCACAGGAAGATCCTAAAAAGAAAAAGCAACCGGTAGCATAAGCTAATTGGAAATCAACTGACGGGGGCCTCTTGTTTTAAGAGGCCCCCGTTTTTTTGGTCACCTCATTCAAACCCACCAGGCTTGAGAAACTGTTTTCTTTTTTTCTTCGTTATTATATAATACATACTATGGCGTCTGTTATGCTGTGTTCTCACGGTACAGGTGCACAGACGTTTTTAAAACGTGATAATCAGATAAGGAGGAGCAAAATGCGAAAACGTATTTTTTTATGCGTCGGCCTATTGTTATTATTTTCCGGCTGCCAGCCTGCTTCCAGGGATCCTGGAGCGCTTCGTATCGGTAAGGTAACCTTGAGCGCTGCCGAGTTCGATGAACTTTTCAAAGATTCGATGTACGGAGCGCAGGATACTCCCGCGGCTCGCAAAGAATTTCTTGAAAATTATATTACGCGTATGGTCGTGCTGGCGGAGGCCGAGCGTCAAGGGCTGCATAAGGAAGATAGATTTTTGAAGGAAGTTGAACTTTTCTGGCAACAGGCGCTATTGAAGCTTGCGATCGACAAGAAAATGAAGGAAATTTTGGTTGAAACAACAGTATCTGACGCGCAAATGCGCGCGTTTTATGATGCTCACAAAGATACAGATTTTAAAGACAAGGCATTTGAAGATGTTTACCAGGATATCCGGTGGCTCTTGGCGCGCGGGATACAGCAAAAAGCAATAGCAGCCTGGATCGAAGAGCTGCGGATAAAAACAAAAGTCGAAATTAATGCACAGGCGCTTAAAATAGAATAAACCTGCTATACTTTTAGTAGAAAAGAAAACGATATATTATACTTTTTATAACAACACCCGTCGCTAAAGGAAGCGACGGTATGCCGCTGCCTGCGGCAAAAAGGAGGATACCTATGCCGGCAAAAATCAGACGCCGAAATTATTTTATCGATAAGAGATTTCAAACTGAGTTTATTTTACGATTTTCGTTTATTGTTCTTTTTGCTTCATTGTGCCTTGGGCTTTTTTTGATTTATCTAACTAAAGAGTCAACGACCGTAACGATAGAGAATGCCCGGGTCCAGGTTAAAAACACTGCTGATTTCATGTTCCCGCTTTTGCTGCAGACGATTATTGTTGTTACCATAGTTTGCGCGTTATTGATTGCTATCTTAACGCTTTTGGCATCGCATAAGATTGCCGGTCCTTTGTACCGTATTCGAAAGGAGCTTGAGCTCATAAAAGACGGAAGTTTTACTTCCAGCTTTCATATTCGTAAAGGCGATCAAATGCAAGACCTTGCTGATTCGCTTTCCGATGTTGTCAGCCTTTTGCGTGATAAGCATAAGACCTTGAAAACAAAGAACTTAGAGCTTAAGAAGATCATCGAGGTAAATCCGGAAAACAAAGAAGGCATTAAGGCGCTTATAAACGATCTTGAGCATACGTTGGATTATTTTAAAGTTTAATCCTTCGCAGAAATCCCCGGGCTTTAGTCCCCCAGGACACTCTGGTGGGTAGCCCGGGGGATGAATCTTTTTTGGGATTTCTGTTTTAGGAGGGAGCCACGGACTTTTGTCCGTGGAGTTTCACTCGCATCAATAAATGAATGGGTGCGTTTGATCCCGCCTTAAGTCATGGAAAATTTCCTGTGAAAAATTTCCATGTATGGCGCAAAGGCGGAATCATAAAGAAACCTCGGGTTAACGCCCGAGGGAGGTTCATTTGGCCCTACGAAAAATATTTTTGATATCATTTTTGTTGTTTGCCGTCTGTGAAGGAGTTTCTGCCGCAACGCTGGAAAGCCGCTATTTTGACGTGACGTTTAAATCCGATGTCGAGAAAAGCGATGTATTGCGTAAAATACGGCTTAAAGCATATCGTCATCTTAATGCGATGAGCATGAGCGATTCAGAGGGCGTTGAAGAAATGCTGAAAGATACCCTTGATGAGATTTACCTGGAGGTCCAGGACGTTCTCGACATACGCCTTGAGAGTTTACGGATTAAACTTGTCATAGTTGCCGATATGGATGCCCTGGATGGTGTCATCGAGAGTTATTATGGCCGGACCGCGAATGTACCTTCGTTTTATTTTTTTGAGCGCAATACGCTGTATATTGCCGCAAGCGAACTGAACGCCGGAATGCTTGCCCACGAGATCGCGCACGCGATAATCTCTAACTACTTTCCGGTTCCGCCACCCACCAAGATCCAAGAAATCCTTTCCGGTTACGCCGAATATTCCGTAAAAAAGAATAGCTAGACGTATGCGGTTAACGGTTAGAGGATAGAGGAATTATGAATATTTATTTAGTTATTATTTTAGTAATTTTAATCGGCGAATACCTGCTGGATGTGATCGTTGAGAAGCTTAATGTCAGGGCGGCGTCACCGGCGTTGCCGGATGAGTTTTCCGGATTTTATGATGCGCAAAAATACAGCCTCGCGCAAAAGTATTTAAAAGACAGCACCGATTTCGTATTGATCAAAAATACTTTTTTTACCCTTATAACCGTTGTTTTTATCCTCTGCGGCGGTTTCAATTTCATCGATCAGCTCGCGCGCGGCTTTCACGCCGGCCCCATTATTACCGGCCTTATCTTTTCCGGTTTTCTTTCGTTCGCTTCCCTGCTTTTATCCGTTCCTTTTTCCGCATATGATACGTTTGTGATAGAGGCAAAATACGGTTTTAATAAAACGACCCTGCGTACGTTTATTGCGGACCTTTTAAAGACAATTTTTTTAGGGGCGCTTATCGGAGGGATGCTTGTTGCCGGAGTGATCTGGTTTTTCATGACCACGGGCGCACTTGCCTGGGTCTATTGCTGGATTGCCGTAACTTTTTTCCAGCTTTTTCTTCTGTTTATTGCGCCGGTCGTGATCATGCCGCTTTTTAATAAATTCGTTCCCTTAGAGGAGGGTCCGCTTAAAACCGCTATCCTCGATTACGCCAAAACCCAGCATTTTTCCGTAGGCGGTATTTTTAAGATCGATGCTTCGCGCCGCTCCACTAAATCAAACGCATTTTTTACCGGATTCGGTAAATTCAGGCGCATCGCACTTTTTGATACGCTCATACAAAAACACACCACCGATGAGTTGGTGTCGGTACTTGCGCATGAAATGGGCCATTACAAAAAAGGACATTTTATAAAAGGCATTATAACTTCAATTGTAATCAGCGGTATAATGCTTTGCATCCTTTCATTGTTTATCAACAACAGGGGTTTGTTCGACGCGTTCAAAATGCAGGAACTTTCGATTTACGCAAGCTTGATCTTTTTCGGGTTTCTCTATAGCCCTATTAACCTGATTTTTCGTATTTTTGAAAATATGGTTTCCCGTAAGCACGAATACGAAGCCGATGCCTATGCCGTCGTTACCGCAGGCAAGCCCCAGGCATTTATCAATGCTTTAAAGAAGCTTACCGTGGATAATCTTTCAAACTTAACCCCGCACCCATTGAAGGTATTCTTTGATTACACACATCCGCCTGTTTTAGAGAGGATCAACGCGATTAAGAAAATACCCGCTTAGGAAATTCCGCCTTACACAACCACATTTTTTCAGTAGATTTTTTTTCTAATGATGATATAATTACACAGTTTACAGGGTATAGTTATTCCGTTTTTAAATCAGGCCACTAAAACGAAATTGTTCTTAACGGCTGATACACTATGAAAATTTCCACCCAAAACTTCAAGAACGTCATTTCAAGGTTTAAGCGCAAAAATATCCTCGTCGTCGGCGATCTCATCCTGGATCACTATATTTTCGGGAAAGTTGACAGGGTTTCTCCCGAAGCGCCGGTGCCGGTGGTCTGGGCAAACAAGGAGAACTTTGTCTGCGGGGGTGCGGCGAACGTCGGTCTCAACATCGTTTCGCTCGGTGCCAACGTGAGTCTGTGCGGCGTTTTAGGAGGGGACCATTTTGGAAAAGTTTTGCTTTCGCTCATCGGAAAAGGAAAAATCGACACACGCCTTATCATAAAGGACGGCAAGCGTCCCACGACCATCAAAACGCGCGTGGTCGCCCAGCACCAGCAGATGGTGCGGATTGACTGGGAATCTGTCGAATTCCTATCCCTTGAAACCAATAAAAAAATCCTGAATAACGTCTATCGAAAGATCGATGATTTCGATGCGGTGATTATCGAAGACTACGGCAAAGGAGTCATTAACCCTGCGCTGGTGGGAGAACTTGTAGAATTATGCCGGACAAAGAAAAAGATAGTTACCGTTGATCCGAAAGAAGAACACTTTGAGTATTATAGGAACGCGACTGCGCTTACCCCGAATTTAAAAGAAGCGCAGGCTATGGCCAACATGAAAATAAAGAGTAAAGACGAGATACCGCTTTTGGCTGACATTATCATGGAGCGTTTAAAACCCAAAGCGTTATTGCTGACCTTGGGGGAGGATGGCATGATGCTTTTTACTCAGGAAGGGCAGCATCATATCCCTACTGCGGCGCTGGAGGTATTCGATGTTACCGGCGCCGGCGATACGGTTATTGCGACGTTTACGGTTGCGCTTGCCGCAGGCGCTACGCTTTTGGAGGCAGCAACGATTTCTAATTATGCCGCAGGCATCGTGGTAGGTAAATTGGGTGCTGCCACGACTAATCCGGCGGAATTAATAAAGAGGATACAGGCAAGCAAATGAGCTGTCAGCTCTCAGCCATCAGCTATCAGCTAAAAAGAACCATAAAAAGCTGAAAGCTGGAAACTGACGACTGAAAGCTGGATGGAAAAATTATGAAAGTACTTGGAATAATCCCCGCACGATACGCTTCAACACGACTTCCCTTTAAAATGGTGCGCAATCTCCTGGGCAAACCGCTTTTACAGTGGTCATGGGAGAA
>JAQUOR010000113.1 GCA_028717025.1 Candidatus Omnitrophota bacterium
GGAGCTCCTTAAAATGCGGTATCAACGGTACCGGGCGATAGGTGTTTTTACGGAAGTGTCAGAAACATAATAGTATTTATTTAGTTTTTTGAAGAGAAGTGTTATTGTGCACCGCAAAAACGCAAAGATTTATTTTGCGTCTTCGCGGTCTTTGGCGCTTACATACTCATTCCAATGTACTAAGCATTTACACGTAATAACAGGATAAAAAAATCACGATGATGCAGAGACTTATAATCTTAGGGTTGCTCAAAGAACATTGTTCTTCCGGTTATGACATAAAGAAATTCATCGAAAAAAAATTGGGCACCTTTTCTCAACTGGACACGCAATCGATTTATTACCCGTTAAAAAAGATGGAGAAAGAAGGATTGATTAAAAAAAATGAATTAGAAGGTCAGACGCATCTTAAAAAATATATGTATTCATTGACTGCCAAAGGCGAGAAAGAATTCGTTGCTCTGTGTAATCAAGCACTTCTTTCAAGCAAAAGGCCCTTTATCGATATTGACATCCCGCTTTATTTTTTGCCGTATCTGGTCAAACGCGATGTGCTCGCCCGCCTGCGCCTGCGCAAACGGTTTTTAGAGAAAGCCAAAACGTGGCTCCTGGTAAAAGTTAACGACACTAAAGAATTTTTACCGTATCAGACCCTGCTCCTTAAGCACCACCTCAATCTCTTGGGCGCCGAAGAAAAATTCATTCAGGAGTTCATGCAGTTTGTAAAGCGCCATTGAAGGGGATCTCTACGGTAAAGGATGAGCCATAGTGAATCGAACGTTGCACGCCTAAGATGGGAGACCAATATATGAAAAAAATACTTATCGTAGAAGATGAAAAAGACATTGCAGAACTTCTTGAAGCAGGCTTGAAACGTTCAGGTTTTGAAATCATAACTTCCCCCGACGGTAGAGACGCCATCGAGAAAGTGAAAGAAGGCGGGCCTTCTCTGGTCATTCTTGATATACAGCTGCCGTACGTGAGCGGATTGGAGGTCTTGCAGTGGATAAAAATCAATCATCCCGCAATACTGGTCATTATGGCTACGGCAAAAAAAGAAGTCGACGACATTAAAAACGGCTACGCATTGAAAGCAGATTATTATGTGACGAAACCATACGAAGTGGCTGAAATCTTGAAAGGGATCCACGTATTGTTCTCCTTGAGCGGCGATTGACCTCTTTTAAGAGCGCCGGCATCCGCGTAAGGCAAAAGCTCGAGTGTTGACATAACCCGTAAAAGATGCTAATCTTTATTTAGCTTTGCTGAAAACGCAGTAAATCTATCCTCAAAAACTTTCAGTACCAACTATTTAGAAATGAAACAAACTTTTTCTATACAATCGTTGAGTTTAAAAAGAAAAATCTTTGTTGCCATTGCATTAGTTACCTTAATACCTCTCATTCTTCTTCTTTTTTATCCATACGGACGCCACATTTCTTTACCAATCAAAATAATTGCAACGATTATCATATTTTTAGGATGGGGAATTATTTTTGAGGTGCTTTCTTCCATCATACGAGTCCATCATCAGACCAGAGAAACGTTAGAGAAGATCGGCGAAGCACCTCCCCGCGTTGCCGACGAAGTCGAAAGCTTAGAATCAATCATGGGTATTCTTTCCTCGAAAGTGAAAACAGAATTCGAGCAATTAAAAGAGTTCAGTCAGAGGACCGAGGAGCTCAACAAAGAAGTTTCCAAAAAAGTTTTTATCTTGTCTACCGTCCTGCAGGCTAACGATCTCGTGTCCAAAGAAGCCCCGGCGGAAGAAGTCGTCCAGTTCCTGATGCAAAGACTCAAAGAAATAACGGCAATGCCTTTTTGCTGCTGCAGCTTAAAACCCAACACTACCGACACGTTAAGCACGGTAGCAATCGTAGGTGCCGATGACTCCGTGCTTGAGGGTTTGATTGACAAGTACAACAGAGAAATATTCGCCTTACAACGCATTCTGCTTCTGGATAAAGAAAATACGCATCCTATGCTTAAAGCCTGGGTCTCGGAGTTAGGGGTAAAAAACATCGCAGTCAGCCCCGTTACTTCCAAAGGGCGCGTTTTAGGTTTAATCATGCTGGGCAACAAGGACGATACGTTTACTTTTTCTGACGATGAGGTAGCCGTTTTGAATTTACTTTCTCAGAACATTGCGATCATCTGGGAACACAAAAAGCTTCTTATACGCGTGGAAGAGCTGGAAATGTTCGACTATCTTACCGGCCTCTATAACGCGAAGTTTATCGTTAAAAGGCTCGATGAAGAAATTAAACGGGCGATTACCTATCAGCGTCCGTGTGGATTTCTGCTGATGGAGATTCGTAACTATGGCGAATATCAGCGTCAATTCGGAACCATCGAAGCAGAAAAATTGTTGAAGAAAGTTTCAAAAATATTTAAGGAAAACGTCCGACCCGTAGACATTGTCGGTAGAACCGACACCAATAAGCTGGTTGCGATTTTAATAGAAAGGAATAAACGTCAATCGCAGGAAATTGCCAAAAACCTGAAAGAGAAACTAATGCCGTTATTCAGCGATAAAATTACCATGTATTTTGCTGTTGCAGAAAACCCCATAGACGGCATTACCGCTTGCGAAATCATTTCTGCCGCCCAGTCTCTTATTGGTACTCCGGGAGCCGATGAAACATCATAGAGTCGTAGAGAGGCCTCTAGGCCAGATTTTAATGGAGAGGGGCATTATCACCAATGCCCAAGTTCAAGAGGCGTTGGAAGTGCAGAAGAAAGAAGGCGGCCTCATCGGGGATATTATTGTCAAATTAGGGTTTGCCAAAGAAGAAGACATCGCACAATGTTTAAGCTTACAGTTCGGCTTTCCCTACCTGCCGCTTGAGAATTATGAAATTTCCCGCGACGCTGCGCAGCTGGTACCTAAGACGGTAGCAGAATATTATTGTCTCATACCTCTTGATAAAATAGAGAATACCTTGACTATTGCTATGGCTAATCCTTTAAATGTCCAGGCAATAGAAGATTTGGAGGATTCAACCAAGTGCGATATCCAGTTGTTTATCAGCACTCCTTCCGATATACGCAAAAGTATCGAACGGTTCTATGGTGATGCGGCGAAAAAATAGAGCTTAGGTTTGCCTGCGGCTAAAAGTCGCTCGAACGATCGTTCACAATACACCAATTTAGAAAATGAGAAAAGAAAAATTTACCGATTATCTTCTTGAAAAAAACATTCTAACAAAAGAAGACTTAGAGAAGACACTCACCGCACAAAAAGAAAAAAATGTCTCTCTGCTCGAACTCCTTATTAAACTAGGTTACATGACCGAAATGAAAGCATTAAGTCTGCTTTCCGGCTATTTAGAGATGCCGCCGTTACGAATAAGCGATTTGAAAATCACAAAAGAAGTTTTAAGCCTGGTACCACAAGCTGTTGCGCAGAATTTTCAGGTATTACCCATCGGTAAAATCGGCACTACTTTGACCGTTGCCATGGGTGATCCGCTTAACGTTGTCGTCATCGATGATTTAAAAAAAATCACAGGATGTGAAATAAACCCGGTCATTGCACTTCTTTCGGAAATAAAAGAGGCAACCTACTCGCGTTATGCGCAAGGGACCTCTGAGTCTTTGGAAGAAATCATAAAAGACAAGACCGCCGAAAGCTTGGAGATGATAAAGGAAGAAACAATCGTAGAAGTCTCTCAAGAGCAGATATTACGCTCTGCCGATGAAGCCCCGATTATTAAGTATACCGATTATTTGCTGAAGCGTGCGGTCGCAGAACTGGCATCGGATATCCTCATCGAGCCGCTTGAGAAAGCAAGCCGTGTGCGTTTCAGGCTCGATGGGATCTTAAAAGAAATCGAAACCTTTCCCAAGAAAAGCCATCCCTATCTGGTTTCACGCATAAAAGTTATGTGTAATTTAAATATTACGGAATTCAGGCTCCCCCAAGAGGGCAGATTCCGCATGAGTATTTCCAACCGGGATATTGATTTTCGAGTATCGATACTTCCCACAAGCCTGGGGGAGAAAGCTGCCTTGCGCGTTTTGGATAAAAGCTCAACGGTTTTGAATTTAGACCCCCTGGGGTTTGAGAGCGACGTATTGACTAAATTGAAAGAAGATTCCTTAAAGCCCCACGGTTTAATTTTGACCTGCGGTCCTACCGGCAGCGGGAAAACGACAACATTATATTCCATTATTAACTACGTGTACGCGCCGCAGAAAAATATCGTGACCGTCGAAGATCCTATCGAGTATCAATTGCGCGGGATAAACCAGGTCTCAATCAATCCCGCAATCGAGCTTACCTTCGCGCGGGTATTGCGTTCCATATTGCGGCAGGATCCCAATATTATCATGATTGGAGAAATCAGGGACGCTGATACCGCCGATATTGCCATTAAGTCGGCGCTTACCGGGCATCTGGTGCTGTCGACCTTACACACTACGACCAGTGCTGGTTCTGTCACGCGTCTTTTAAACATGGGCATAGAGCCGTTTTTGCTCTCATCAACGCTCCTGGGGGTCGTCACGCAACGACTTGTACGGAAGCTGTGTCCTAAATGCAAGGAGCAAATGTCTCTGGCGGAAAACGTGAGAGTAAAGTACTCAATCGATCCCAAGGCAACGCTCTATAAAACAAAAGGTTGCAGCTATTGCTTAAACACCGGTTACAAAGGGAGAACGGTCTTATGCGAATATTTACGGGTTTCCTCAGCTTTGAAAGTTTTGATTGATTCTTCTGCCTCAGAACCGGAAATCAAAAAGCAAGCACGCCTGGAAGGGATGCATACGTTACGCGAAGACGGTTTCATGAAAGTTTACAAAGGAATAACAACCATTGAGGAAGTTTTAAGAGTGTCGGCTCCGGATGAGGTATTGCTCCCGGAGGAAAAGAACCAAAAAGCAGATAACAAAAAATGACGGTTAAAGAAAAAATAATAAACCATATACAAAAAAACAAGCCCCTAGAGCCAGGTTTGTTAAAGAGCGTATTGGAAACCAAGGATTACGACGGTTTCAGACACGCTCTTCTTGCGAATAACCTCATCACGGAAGAAGAGCTGCTTTTTATTTTTTCCAAAGAATTTAAAATACCCTTTTTAGACCTTAAGAAATACAAAATATCGGCAAAAAATCAAGAGTTGCTTCCTAAGGAGATTGCAATCAAATATAAAGTGATGCCTATTTACCGGATAGGCAACGTCTTGACTCTGGCAACGTCGAATCCCTTAAATATCGTAACCTACGATGACATAAAAATTATCATCGGCGCAGAAAAAATCGATTTAGTGCTCTCCCGGGAAGACGATATCGTAAAAGCCCTGGATCTTTTGTATAAAGCTACTACTGACGATTTTGACAGGTTTCTCGAAGAAGAGAATGATTCGCAAGTCCCCATGTTGGCCGCAGCAGACGCGAATGTGTCTCTGGAGAGTTTGATCACCGAAAGTAAACACCCTCCTATAGTGCGCGCAATCGATTTGATTGTGTATAATGCCCTAAAGAAACGCGCATCGGATATCCACGTAGAGCCGCAACAGGAGCGCCTCCTGGTTAAATACCGGGTAGACGGCGCTCTTCAGGAAGAATTCAGTTTCCCCAAAAAGAACCAACAAGCGGTTATCGCGCGCTTAAAAATTATTTCTTCGCTTAACATTACCGAATCGCGCCTTCCTCAGGACGGCAGGTTTAAAGTAAAATTCGAAGGCAGAGAAATCGATTTCCGCGTTTCGAGACTCCCTACGCATTTCGGAGTAAAGTTCGTTATGCGCGTACTCGATAAATAGAGCCTGGAGCTGGT
>JAQUOR010000114.1 GCA_028717025.1 Candidatus Omnitrophota bacterium
GGTAACTAAGAAGTTCTTTAAGTCAATGGTCCCTAAAGCCCAGGTATAAAAACCCCCGCCACTGCTCATATGAGGAGGGGTTGTGAATCTGTAGGTATTAATATTGTTATTGCTGATATTTGAATTGCGAATTATCAAAGTAGGGTTTCCGTATGTCTTGTCTCCATATAAACCGAGCAGGACGGTACTGGTGTTGTTGCGCTGTACATCGCAGTTATTCATGGAAACGCGGGAATATCCCGCGTCGACTATGCCGCCTATATGGCCATCCGCATAATGTCCTTGCGCCCCATTTTCAGCGACAATATCGTTATCGAGAAACTGATTCCTATTGAGAGTAACTTGTAAATAGTTCGCCGAAGGAATGGGCCATAGCTGCGTGGCCAGACTAAGATGCAGGATTGAAGCGAAGCGAGCAACCATACTATTGTTATTCATTTTGCAATTGGAGATAACCGCAGTAGACGACGAATCAATATCTACCGCAGATCTTACGTTGTCCGCCGCTATCTCGGCGTTAGCGTTTGTGAACTCTATGGGTAAAGTATTTAAAGCTACGGTAGAATTCTCCATAGTGACGTTATCGCCGGCAACGTAAACAAGGCTCCCGGATGACTTGTTGTTCGTGAAAGAGCAATTATTGATTGTAACGGTCCGCGGGCGGCTAAACTTGGAACAAACCGCAATAAGATTATCCATGAGATAGTTGTCGGTAAATTTTGAATTAGTCAAGGTAAATGAACTCGGCTGCCCCCCTATTAATACCCCATACCCAAAAATCGACTTATGATAAGAAGTGCTTGGACCGTTATTTTCCATAATGAAACGATCTATGGTGACCGAAGACGGCGTGTAGTAAACTCCAGAAGCGTCCCGGTTGGTGAAGTCGATAATTTTGCGATGAATATCTATGCCCGCTGTCCAAGGGTGCATATCAGTAAAGTACACCCTTGAAATAGAAAGTGTTCCACCGAGAAGAGCAACCATGCCCGCAGAGCCGTAAAACTTTGATTGACTCAACGATAACGATCCCCGGCCATTAATCGGATTAGCTTGTCTGAAAACAAACCCGTCCAGGGTGACAAGATCCCCTGGGGCAACCGCTAAAGTGATAACATCCAAAGGAGCGGAGCCCGGGACGCTTCGTTGCAGCGTTGTGGGGGTCGCGCAGATATCCTGGTCGTTGAAATCCTGACTGTACCCTCCTTTGATTATAAGCGACTTGTCGATAATCGCATGCTCATTAAATACCCCGTTAAAGTAAGCGCCGACATTTCCCATACAGCGTAGTTCATTGCCTGGGTCAGCATCATCGACCCCCCGCTGGATGGTCGGATAATATCTCCTTTTGTTGACATTAAACACATATCCGATTGTTTTGCTGCCCAGCTTTGCGTAAACACTGCTGGTGAGAACGATGTTTGCTAAAGTGCTGTTACTCGGTTTACTCTGGGTTAAGGTGAAGGAGAGAAGTTTAAAGTCGGTAGTTTTTGCGGGCTCTTTGCTGTTATAGAAAAGCGCAGCAGTGTTATGGGAAATAACCGTCTTTGTTGCGGTAGCCTTATTGGGGTAAAAATAGAGCGCATGATCAGCAGCGATATAGACGATTTTGCTCTCAGGCTTCCCGGAAGATGCCCAGGGTTTAATGATGATGCCTGTGGCGCGATTGCTTTCATCAAGAGGCCCCTCCAGGCTTACAAATTCGGCATTACTTACTTTGTTTTTGATGAACCGTTCGGCATAGGTAAGTTCGACATTCTGCGTGAGCGCATAGGATTGAAGGTTGGTCTGGACAGTCGAAAAATTCATCAACGCCATAACTCCCAGCACGATTGCGGTAGAAATGACGAGGGTGATAACTATTTCGATTAAAGTAAACGATCTTCGGTGAAACGTATACATGCAATTTTATTATAGCAAAGGATACATTGATGTAAAGAATTTACTACCGGCCGTCCGCTGGCTTACGGCGATAGAGATATTCGATTTCCGGGAATGCACCGGCTATGGTCGGGTAACAATTGCCGAATTTATTTGTTATTGCGTAAAGCGAATAGGGGATCACGGTATAAATCATGGGGAGTTCCTCGCTTACGATTTTCTGGAACCGCCAAAAAAGCTCTTTTCTCTTTTGTTCATCGAGTGTTTTCACTGATTCATTAAAGATACTTTCGATTTCTTCTTCGTAAGGCTCAAGGGCTTTTCCGGTAGGGTTCCACATGTGCATGGTGCCCTTATATGACCAGACGTTTTTCCCAAAGTACGGTTCAATAGTACCGGTGAGGCCGATTAAAATCATCTCCCAGTCGTGGGAATTCAAAAGTTTATTGACCAGGTTGTTGAAATCAAGGGGAAGAAAATTTATCTTTATCCCTATGCGCTCTAAGTCTTTTTGAATCAGCGATGCTATTTGAGTGCGTTCGGTATTATCGGCATTGGTAAAGAAGTTTATTTCTACGGCATTGCCTTGAATGTCTTCTAACATACCGTCATTGTTCCTATCGCTTAACCCCAAGGCAGAAAGGAGTTGCTTTGCACGTTCCGGCTCATAGGAATATTGCACGACATCAGGAGTATAAAAAACCTTATTTGCCGGACTTTCCGCAGAATATTGCGGGATGCCCAATTCAAAAAGCGCTATAGTAATAATTTTTTTCCTATCAATGGCATAGGCTATGGCTTTTCTAAAATTCTTATCGCGAAACCACTGTAATTTATGCGGTGTGACAAAAGGCTTATTTGTTTTAGGGTTAATTTCCGTATCCTGATTAAGCACCAGAAACATAGAAGAAAAGTTCGGCCCTGCGTTATAAAGAGTAAATGTATTGCTTGCCTGTTTTGGCCCTAATATACCTATATCCTGCGCGCGCAGACCGTAGTAATCGGTTTCTCCTTCCATGAATTTTAAAAGCTCGGTATCTCTGTTGGGGACAATAATAAGGACTATTTTTTCAAAGTACGGCAGTTTTTGGTTACAGGCATCTTTTTTCCAGTAATAGGGATTTTTCTCCAAGACGACACGTTCCCCGGGAAGATATTTTTTTAAGCGAAACGGTCCTGTGCCGATAATGTCCTCTGCCCTGCTGTCAAGGCCGAGGCTGAAGGCAAACTTTTTATCCTTTACCAACCCGGCATATTTATGCGCCGGCAAGATTTCTTGGCTAAGCGCGCGTAAAAACGGCGCAAAAAGCGATGGCAACGTAAAGCGCACCGTATAGTCGTCGATTTTCTCGACACGGATTTTTTTGCCTTCCAGGAGAAATATGTCCCTGCTCGAAGTCGGGATATCGGTGTTATAAATCAAGTCGTTAAAGGTAAAGACCACGTCTTGGGCAGTGAATTTTTTTCCGTCACTCCAGAAGACATCGTTTCGTAAGTGAAAGATCCAGCGTAAACCGTCTTCGGTTTCCCACCTCGTGGCTAAATTCGGCAAAACCTCCAAGGTTAAGGGGTCAGCGCGGATGAGGCCTTCAAAAATATAAGAGATGATTTGCGTGGTAGAAGCTTCCTGGGCAGTAACCGGATTAAATGATTTTGGGTCAGAAGTTACGGAAAGCACCAGTTGCTTACTTGGACTGCCGCATTCAAGCCGGTATTCTTTAAAGGGCTCTTTGAAGATCGAATCTGCGTATACGCTTGGCGATAGAAAACAGTGTATTAACGGTAAGAAAAGAATGAAGAGACTAGTTTTTTTCATTCGTCAAAACGCCTTAGGGAGCGTTTTAACCCAAAAAACGCATAGGATTTTGGGTTAAGGCTGTGTCTGTGTTTGAGGTGTGCTTGGCGTCTGCGCTGCTGCTGACGGTGTCTCTGTCGCCGGTGTACTGGGTGTCTGTGCGGGTTGTGCTGCCTCTGTTTCAAGCTTAGGGGTTGGCACGGTTTCCCTGGAAGCTTCTTTGGCAGCGGCAGGCTCTTCCTGCTGGGCAATGTCTTTATATTTTTCCATGAGCGATTTTCCCCGCTCTCTGGAAAGGTATACCAGCGATATCGAGGTGCAAAAGAAGAGTATCGCTAAAATGACCGTCATCTTTACGAAAAACGCATTTGTTTTGGTGCCGAAAATAGATTCGACTCCTCCCAGAGCCTCGACCAGGCCCCCGCTTCTTCCCCGTTGGACGAGAATCACTCCCAGAAGCCCTACGACGATTATAATGTGCAATATCAGGATTATGGTATACATACACCCCCGTTTTTAGACAGCATTTTTAACTATCTGGGTAAAAGAAGCAATTTCCAGCGATGCGCCGCCGACCAATGCGCCGTCGACATCGGCTTCTTTCATCAGTTCTTTTATATTCGCAGGCTTTACACTTCCGCCGTACAAGATCCTTATGTTGTCCGCAAATCCGCTTGAAAAATTCTCAGTAAGCCAACCGCGGATAAATTTATGTACTTCCTGCGCTTGAGCAGGTGTTGCGTTCTTCCCCGTTCCTATCGCCCATACCGGTTCGTAGGCAACAACGGTCCCCAGAAGGTCCTCTATTTTTAAATCCTTAAAACAGCCTGTAAGCTGCGTCTTTATCACTTCAATGGTTTTTTCTGCTTCGCGTTCTTGTAATGTTTCTCCCACGCAACAGATAGGATTAAGCCCTATGGCTAAAGAAGACTTTATTTTTTTATTGATTGATTCGTCTGTCTCTGCGAAGTATTTTCTTCTTTCAGAGTGTCCCAAGATGACAAATTCGCAGCCGGCGTCTTTAAGCATGACGCAAGATACTTCCCCGGTAAAGGCGCCTTCTTTTTCCCAGTAAAGGTTCTGCGCTCCCAGCTTTATCTCTGTCTCCATGAGGAGCTCATAGACAGGAGAAAGCGCGGTGAAGGGCGGACAGAGCACAATATCTGCCTTATCAAAATCAAGTAATTCCCGTTTTACGCCGTTGGTTAACGCAATAGCTTCGTTGATCGTTTTATACATCTTCCAGTTTCCGGCAATGAATGGTTTTCTCATAATATATCCTTTTATTGTTAGAGGCGGATACCCGCGGAGCTAAACGCTGATATTCCGCTTCTATTTTTTTTCCGGTATGATCGCTATCCCCGGTAATTGTTTACCTTCTAAAAGTTCCAACGACGCTCCGCCGCCGGTTGAAACGTGGGAAAGTTTATCGGCAACGCCGAATTTTTTAGCCGCGGATGCCGAATCCCCTCCGCCGACGATTACCGAGGCATTTTTTAACGTAGCCAAAAAGAGAGCGATCTCTTTTGTGCCCAAAGCATACGCATCTTTTTCGAAAATACCCACAGGTCCGTTCCAGAGTATGGTCCTGGCAGTTGCAAGTTCGTTCTTAAATAGCGCAATTGTTTTTGGCCCTATGTCTACGCCTAAAAGGCCCGAAGGTATAGTATCGACAGTAAGTTTTTTGGTCGGGGCATCGAGGTTGTCAATGACGAGGTGATCAACGGGTAAAACTATTTTTACTTTTTTTTGTGCGGCATCAGCCAGGATTTTCTTTGCTAAATCAAGCTTATCGGCCTCTACGCGTGAACTGCCCACATCTTCGCCTTTGCTTTTTAGAAAGGTGTACGCCATTGCTCCGCCGATAAGAATAGTATCGGCTTTTTCCAAGAGATTGCCGATGACGCCGATTTTATCGGAGACCTTGGCCCCGCCCAAGATGACAACGTAGGGTTTCTTTGGATCAAGCGCCGCAGCAAGCGACGTTACTTCTTTCTCCATTAAAAACCCTAAGCAGCTGGGCAGAAATTTTGCAATAATGGTGGTTGAGGCATGCGCGCGGTGCGCCGTGCCAAAGG
>JAQUOR010000115.1 GCA_028717025.1 Candidatus Omnitrophota bacterium
CAACGATTACCGGTGTTGACAACGGCGATAATTTTGAGCTGATATATCATTTCAGCTGCGATAAAACCGGAGAATTGTTCAATATACGGACATTCCTGACCGACAGAAAGAACCCCTGCATCGATACGCTGTGCCAAATGTTTCAGGCTTGCGACTGGTCAGAAAGAGAAATACACGAAATGCTGGGTATTACCTTTACGGGCCATCCCAATTTAAAACACCTCTTACTCACGGAGAACTGGCCCAAGGATAAATACCCCTTACGAAAGGACTATACCAATGAGTGAAAGAAAAATAATACCCATCGGTCCTTACCACCCTCTGCAGGAAGAACCTGAGTTCTTTAAACTTATCGTTGAAGGCGAGCGGGTGATAGAGCTTGAAATAGAAATCGGGTACAACCACCGGGGCATAGAGAAACTTGCGGAATCGAAACATTGGGACCAGGTGCCCTTTGCGGTAGAACGCATTTGCGGCATCTGTTCAACGTCACACCCTTTTGCCTACGTGCTGGCAGTGGAGGATTTGCTGGGCATCAAAGTGCCTCCGCGCGCCAACTACATCAGAATGATCATCGATGAATTGCAACGGCTGCATTCGCATCTTTTATGGCTGGGTTTGGCAGGGCATTTTATCGGTTACAATACTATCTGGATGTGGGCATGGAAAGCGCGGGAACCGGTTTTAGATCTGTTTGAGCTGATGACCGGCAACCGCCAACACTATGCCATGATGAAAATCGGAGGCGTACGCAGAGATATCAACGAAGAAGATTTCCCTGCAATAAAAAAGATGGTCAAGGAATTATATCCTACGCTTACGATGTTTGCCAAAGTAGTCAAGGATGACCCCGTAATCCAGAAACGCACAAAAGGAGTCGGGATTTTAAGCAAAGAGCAGGCAATTTCCTTCGCAGTATTAGGACCCATTGCCAGGGCCTCCGGCGTCGATATCGACGTGCGCAGAGACGACGCGTACGCCTTATATGATACCGTCAATTGGTCGGTCATCGTACAGGAAGGAGGAGATATCTACGCAAAAATACTGGTACGGGTGCTGGAAATGTTTGAATCCTGTTCTATCATCGAACAAAGTTTAGCCAAAATGACCAAGGGTGATATCGAAGTCGAAGTAAGGGACATACCGCCGGGAGAAGGCATTGGCAGGGTAGAGGCGCCGCGGGGAGAATGCATCCATTACGTAAAAAGCGACGGCACCAATAGACCGGTACGCCATAAAATAAGAGCACCGTCACTGATGAATGTACCCAGCAACCTTGTGACCGTCCCCGGATACACGATTTCCGATGCTGCGATTACGCTTGCCGCAGTAGATCCCTGCTATTGCTGCACCGAGAGAAGTGCTGCGTTTTTAAAAACCGGGGAAAAAGTATTGACGGGCGATGAGCTTGTTAAATTATCCATAGATAAGACCGAGCAATTAAAAAAAGAATATGGCTGTAAATAATTTTTTCATAACTGACGCTCTTTCGAAGTTAACGGGGATTTTTGTCGTGTTCTTTAGCGTCTTGATGTGCGTCTACTCTGCGGGATTCATAAAACAGAAGAGACTCGAGTATTACAGCTGGTTCTTTTTAACTTCTCTTGCTTCATTGGGAGTAGTTTTTTCTAATAACCTCTTTTTCATTCTTATCTTCTGGGGATTTTTAGGATTAGCGATTTTTAAACTTATCAATCTTTACGACAACAATGAGGCGTCATCCGCAGCAAAGAAGACATTGATCATTATCGGAGGAAGCGATGGATTCCTTTTACTCGGGTTTCTTATATATGCAAGCATAACATCGCACATCTTTGCTCTCGGCCACCGGCTCCCTATTCACGATTCCCTTTCTTTAACTGCGTTTTTGTTCATTACCGTTGCCTGCTTTGCGAAAGCGGGCTGCATGCCCTTTCATACCTGGATTCCGGATACCGCAAAAGCCGCTCCTGTACCGGTAGCCGCATTCTTACCCGCTTCCCTCGATAAACTTTTAGGCATATATCTTCTCTTGCGAATAGCAAAGGACATGTTCATTCTCAATGGCATGGCGCAAGCTATTCTTCTTATTGCCGGCTCCGTAACCATTATATGCGCCGTAATGATGGCGCTCATCCAGCATAATATTAAACGCCTTCTGGGATATCACGCAGTATCACAGGTCGGCTATATGGTCTTAGGCATTGCCTGCGGCACGCCGCTTGGTTTAGCTGCCGGGCTCTTTCATATGATCAATAATGCGCTATACAAATCCTGTTTATTTTTAGGAGCAGGTAATATTGAAACAAAAGCCAAAAGCACTGAGCTTGAAGAATTAGGCGGTCTTGGCAGATGGATGCCCGTCACTTTCGTGACGGTCTTCATTGCCTCACTTTCGATTTCCGGAATACCGCCTTTCAACGGATTCGTATCGAAATGGATGGTGTATCAGGGCCTTATAAACTTTGCGCAACTTTCCGCGTCAACGCCGATGAAGATAATCATCCTTGCAGCGCTTCTCTGCGCGTTGGTCGGCTCAAGCCTTACCTTGGCCTCTTTCTTGAAAATAAATTACGGGGTCTTTCTGGGAAGTCCGAAAAAAGAAACCAAAGAAAACGGTGAAGCCAACTTTGCGATGCTGGTGCCTGCGGTAATGCTTTCTGTCCTTTGTGTTGTTTTCGGTATTTTTGCCTACTCAACTATTCTGCCGCTCATTAAAAAAGCGACAGGGGATTTTGTCTTAAGCGGCCTGTGGAACCCGGGCTTGACCACCAACCTGATAGTGCTGACCGGCATTGTCGGTTTTATCATATTCTTTATTTTTGCCAGAAAAATACGGACCAGCCCTACCTATATAGGGGGAGAAACCTTACTTCCCGGCGAAGAAGCCGGGATAAGCGATTTCTACAATACGATACGGGATTTAAAAATACTTAAAACCATCTACGCATTGGCAGAGAAAAAACTATTTGATATTTACGAAGTATGTAAGGTATGTATACGCGGGACCGGCGCAGTTTTACGCTATCTTCACAACGGCGTACTGCCCACGTATTTAGCCTGGTGCCTGATCGCAACTGCGTGGTTATTTTTCGTATTCTTTAAATAAATATGCTTGAATTTAATTTCATATTAATCTTTATCATCATTGCCGCCCTTATCGCGATACGCGTAAAGGACCTGCTCTCAGCGGTGGTTGCGGTCGGCGTGGGGGGCTTTGGATTATGCATCGCATTTTTAATCTTAAAAGCGCCGGATCTGGCGATCACGCAGCTGGTAGTGGAAATTCTCTGTTTGCTGATCCTTGTAAAAGCGACGATACGCCGGGATCTGCCCTTTTCCACTTCGGGAAGGTGGTTTTTCAATACCTTCATAACCGTCTGTTTCTTAGGAATGTTTATTTTTTTAGGGTATATATCGCTGCGGGAGGTACCTTCGTTCGGAAATCCGATCATGCGTGTTTCCGGCATCTACCTTTCTGAAGCGCTCGAAAAAGTTCACGCCACCAACCTGGTCTCGGCGATAAATTTGAATTTCCGTGCCTATGATACCCTCGGTGAAGCAACCGCGCTTTTTGCGGCAGCCATAGGAATAACCGTGATCATGCGAAGGCAGAGCGCTCGCTCTGCAGAAAAACATAAAAAGAAAGAAGGCTAAAAAACCATGAAAGATAAGAGCCCGGTATACGACGATGCCGAGAAAGGAATGACGTTAATCGTAAAAACGATTGCGCGGATACTGGTAAGTTTCATCTTACTCTACGGCATCTACATCGTCTTACACGGCCACATTTCTCCGGGAGGAGGATTTGCGGGCGGTTTTATTATTTCGCTTGCGTACATTTACATTATGCTTTCTTTTGGAAAAGAGGCTATCTTAAAAAGGATACCGAAGCCCGTAATCGCTACCCTTGAAAGTGTCGGCGCGATTATGTTTCTGGGAATCGCGCTCTTAGGGTTTCTCGCCGGACATTTTTTTGCCAATTGGCTTAAAAAGGGTAGTCCTTTCCAACTCTTTTCTGCGGGGACTATTCCTTTATCGAACATTGCCCTGGCGCTCCTTGAAGTATCCTTAGGGTTATTCGGGATATTCTTGGTATTAGTGCTGCTTAAATTCACAAAGGAAGAATGATGTCATATTTTTTATGTCTTGTGTTACTTTCCATCGGGCTTTATGCAATTTTGCGCAAGCGCAACATCGTTAAAATAATCATAGGTGTGGTCATCTGCGAATATTCGGTGAATTTATTTTTTGTTCTCTTCGGATACAAAATGGACGGCCGCTCGCCGCTTTATTCGCCGGACCAGCAGATCACTACCATGGTAGACCCGCTGCCCCAGGCATGCGCACTGACTTCGATCGTCATAGGATTGGCGACCACGGCACTCTTGGTCGGGCTGGCAATCAGGATTTACGAAAAATACGGGACCTTTGATATTACGAAAATAAAAAATCTGAAAGGATAACATGCACCTTATCCCGTTATTCATCATATTACCTTTAGGCGGAGCATTTTTGGTTTCATTGCTCGGCAAACACAAAAAAATAAGCGATGTTACCTCGTGCATCATTACCGGTTCGCTCGCCGCGCTTTCCCTGCGATATTTTTTAGCGCTCCATGGCGATACGACGATATCCGTGTATACGCTCGGCGGTTGGCTGCCGCCACAAGGAATATCGCTGGTCATGGATAATTTATCGATTTTCGTTCTCCTGATCATCAATTGCATTGCGTTTCTTATAAACATATTTTCCGTTCCCTACATGGAACGCTTTGGCGCAAAAACTCAATTCTATACTCTTTTCCTCCTGGTAATCGCGGGGATGAACGGTGTAGTCTTAAGCGGTGATATATTCAACCTTTTTGTATTTCTGGAAATCGCATCTTTGGCAAATTACGCATTAGTCGCATACCGCACCGACGATGGGGGATTGGAAGCATCCTTCAAGTATATCGTCATGGGTTCAGTCGCATCCCTATTCATCCTTTTATCAATCACCTTCCTGTATTCATATACCTCGACCTTGAATATGGCGGATATGGCTGCTGTGTTGGCGCAAAAAGGATTAAGCAAGGTGGTTATTTTTACAAGCGTATTGCTCCTGGTGGGCTTTAGTATTAAAACCGCGCTTATGCCGTTTCATGCCTGGATGCCTGATGCGTATACCGTTGCTCCTGTAGTCATCCCGGCGCTTTCAACGCTTATGGTTAAAGCGCTGGGTATATATTCCATTATCAGGATATTCTTAAATGTGCTTCCGGTAAATCACAACCTTCAGGGAACGCTTATGTTCTTAGGAACGCTTTCATTGCTCCTGGGAGGGATTCTGGCGTTTACTCAGGGTAATTTTAAAAGAATGCTGGGATATTCGTCGATCAGCCAGGTAGGATATATTATCCTTGCGCTGGGCATAGGCAGCCCTCTGGCGATTACCGGAGCGCTGCTGCATATCTGCAATCACTGCGTATTTAAGCCCCTGCTTTTTCTCAACGCCGGGGCACTCGAGTACGCAACGGACGATGAAAACCTCGATTTAAACGATATGGGCGGTTTACGCGTAAAAATGCCTACGACCGCGCACACCTCTCTCGTTGCGTCCATGAGCCTTGCGGGCATCCCGCCATTTTGCGGATTCTTCAGCAAGCTCATTATTATCATGGCCTGCGTTCAGGGAGGCTTCTTAGGCTACGGCGTCATTGCGATTATCGGAAGCATCCTCACGCTTTCGTATATCGTTAAAGCGCAGAAATCAA
>JAQUOR010000116.1 GCA_028717025.1 Candidatus Omnitrophota bacterium
GGCTTCCGATAGCGAATCTCCGGCGGAAATCGTGTACACTTCCGGTACCACCGGAAAACCTAAGGGGGCGTGTCTCTCGCACAAAAACCTGCTCACTAACATAACCGACTGCGCATCGATAATAAAATTTTCCAGAAAAGACCGCTTGATCTGCGTTCTTCCGCTTTTTCATTCTTTTGCTTCTACGGTCTGCATGCTGTTGCCGTTATACAAAGGGGCAACAATCGTGATCATGCGCGCGGTGCGGCCGTTTAAACGGATCATCAGGACGATTTTCAAACACAGGATAACGGTGTTTGTCGGTATCCCTTCGTTCTACAGCATTTTGGGCGAAGCATCCTTTCCTATGATGTCCTTGCTGCTTGCCCGTTTCATCAATCCTGTGCGGTTGTGTATTTCCGGCGCGGCAGCGTTGCCGTTTGAAGTATGGCAAAAATTTGAAAAACGATTCAGACGACCGCTTCTGCAAGGATACGGCCTCACTGAAGCCTCCCCTGTTGTTTCGCTCAACCCCCTTAAGGGACGGCGCAAACCGGAATCGATAGGACTGGCTCTGCCTTCAGTGATGGTAAAAATCATTGATAAAGAAGAAAAAGAAGTAACGATAGGTGAAATAGGAGAACTTCTGGTAAAAGGCCCTAATGTCATGAGCCGGTATTACGATTTACCCGGAGAAACGGCAAAAACGCTGCGCGCCGGATGGCTCTATACCGGAGATTTAGCAAAGATAGACACGGACGGTTTTATATATATAATGGGCAGAATAAAAGAAATGATAAACGTGCGGGGTTTAAATGTGTACCCTAAAGAGATAGAAGATCTTCTCTATAAACACCCGGCAATCAAAGAAGCGGCGGTCGTGGGAGTTACCCATCGTCATCGGGGAGAAGTGCCTATTGCCTTTGTAGCAAAAAAAGACGAAGTAAACGAAAAAGAAATTTTGCACCATCTGCGGGCCAACATTGCACCGTACAAAGTTCCTTTAAAAATATTTTTCAAAGACGCGTTGCCTAAAAATGCTACGGGAAAGGTATTGAAAACTGAATTGCAAAAAGAAGTAGAGGGAATTTTTCAAGCTCCCTAACGACCCGTAGAAAAAACATCAATACAACATTTACGCCGATCGGGACGACGCAAAGGTAATCGCCATGACAAAATTTGAGCCTTTCACCATTGTTTTTGAGGACAACGAGGTAATCGTTTTAAATAAAATCGCAAAGCTTCTGGTTGTGCCCTCCCCGAAAGGTGAAAAATATACCGTAACCTCACTGCTCGCGCAACGGCTCAAGCAGCCCGTCTATCCCTGTCATCGCCTCGACAGAGAAACAACCGGTTTGCTGCTCTACGCAAAAAATAAAAAAATACAGCAGGAAATAATGAACGCATTCAGACAGCGTCAAATCAGCAAAAAATATCTGGCATTCGTAAAGGGGAAAATGAAACAATGCCAGGGGACACTTCGGGGCTACATACTCGACACTGAAGGAAGACGTTTCGGTGAGAGACCGAAAGAAGCAAAAACAAATTATCGCGTTATGCAGATTACACGGGAATTCAGCGTCGTTGAGCTTGAACCGGTTACCGGAAGGACCAACCAACTGCGCATACAACTGGCAAAAATCGGCAATCCTATCTTAGGAGAACGTAAGTATGCATACGGTCGCGACTTTACGATACGTTTTAAACGTCTTGCGCTTCATGCCTCATCGCTCGCCTTTACGCACCCCGTCAGTAAAAAGCATCTTGCCTTTACAATAGAACTGCCCAAGGATATGCATGATTTTCTGGAAAGATTTGCACCGCCAGGCACAAGCCACGCACACAATCCATGAAAAACATCATTAAGGTTTTTTTTACGTTCAGCCTTGCGTGTGTATTAATGGGCCGGACCTCGGCATACTCCGCAACGCTGTATCTTAAGTCAGGCGCCGAGGTGGAAGGAACAATCACACAGGAGACCAACGAATGTGTGCGGATAGACTTTTACGGCGTGCCGTTACGTTACGACCGCAATGAAATAGAAAGGATAGACAAGGATGCACCTCTCCCGGCAGCAAGTGTTACTGCCGACGATTGTTCAAAAAACGGTGCTGATTTAATTATAAACGGTCTCTACGAAGATGCGGTGTACGCCTTAGCAGAGGGTATAAAACGCAACCCGGCCGACGTCGCGTGTTATCACAACCATGCGGTCGCACTTGCTCTGGCGGGTAATTACCCGGCCGCGTGTGACGCGTTTAAGAAAGCTTTGGAGCTGGAAACCGGGGATTATACATCCGTTATCAATTATAATTTGGCTGAAGTATATTGCCGTCTCAATTTGATACCGGAGGCGAAAGCGACAATGGGAAAAATTACGAATGAAAATCTGCGTACGTTGATTGAGCGCACAGTCTCTTTAAAAATGAGCGGTATAAATGCGGACAGCATTATCCTGGCCAGTTCATTCCCGCCTGACACGGTTTTTTTAGCACCGCAACCGTTACTTGGGACAAATGACATCCTCACCGAACAACGCAATCTCTCCGAAAGTCTTAATGATAGAGCCTATATCGTAGAAAATTTTCCTTTGCTTTTTCTATACAAAAGCCCGTTGGCATATTTAAATTTAAGCTTCACCGCAATTACCCAAGGCCGCCTCCTGGATGCAAGAAAATATTTGGATACTGTGCAGGAAGGGATCGGAGAAAAAAAAGAATACCGCCAGACACTTATCCTGGCGGGAGTTTATTTCGCGCGCGGTCAAATTGCCCTCGAAGAACACGATTATTATCTCGCGAGAAAAAATTTCAAAAAAGCGATAGAAATCTTTCCCCGTTGGCCCGCGTTTCATAAGTACCTGGGGACAACCTATTATCTTTTGCGCAGATACCCCAAAGCACGAGAAGAATTTCAAACCGCTACTTTACTTTTCGGACGCGGAACTCCGGAGGCCGGCGAAATAGAGGAATACTTACGAAAAATAGAAGATATGCGTCAAAAACAATAACTCTTTGCAAAATATAGAGTTATGTAATACAATGGATTTATATTAAAGGAGGTAACATGCAACTGACCATAAACGTAACCGAAAAGAATAAAGGCGTCTACATCTTGCATCCCATAGGGTCAATCGACTCCGACACCTGTACAATTTTAGAAAAGCGCATAAATTCTCTTATAGAATCAGAGGCAACGACTATTATTATTGATATGGAAAAAGTATTGTACATCACAAGCTTGGGGATAGGGGTAATCATAAATGCAAATAAAACGCTTGAGCATAATAAAGGGATGCTCCTTTTGATTAACTTGCCTGCTTCTATCAAAAAAGTATTTGATCTCATTAACGCGCTTCCCTCACAAAGAATATATGTAAACAGAGAAGAATTAGATCAATACCTGATAAGAATGCAACAGCCAAAAGACCGGTGCATCTGATGTGTCGTGCGGCAAAAATGCCGGACAATTGAAACGCGCGTACGGGGTTTACTAAAAAGTCGAAAAATGGTAAAATCGTATTCATGCTGAAGCATCCGAAAAGAAAAAAAATCGTTAAAAATCTATGCATTGTTTCGTGCTTTTGTCTGCTGGGTTTTTTAAGCATCACCTATGCGCAAGAAGCAGCGGCCGGCGCCGATACGAATTTAAAACTCTCGAGCCCGGAAATATCTAACGCTTCGTACCTAAACGGCGTAGAGTTTGCTGCAGAGGGGAAATTTAAAGAAGCAGGGGAACAGTTCGCTGCAGCTCTTGCGACAAACGAATTTAATTATGACGCCGAGGTCGCTCTCGATATCATTAATGCGTTCAACAAAGGCACAATCAATGAAACCTACACAATCACAACATTTACGAGCAGACTGGTTAAACTTAAATTATTCACTATAGAGAATATGCTCAAAGATACGCAAGATAAGCTTTCCGCGTCAAAAGAACAAATTGAAAATATGGAGAAACAAATTACCGACCTTAAAAAGCAATTCGATAATAAGATATTCGATCTGCGTTCGAAGGTCGATGCCCTTGAAAGCGATATCGACCGCATAAAAAGCAGGGATACTGTTCGCTAAATTTTTTATGACAATGGATATATCTATCCGCGTGACTACGGCAAAAACACGGACTGCATTTTTTACGATAGGAATCGTTACGGCAATAGTCGTAAGCCTTACCCTATCGTCTGCTTACGCCGAAACCGTCATTCTAAAATCGGGAAAAACCGTAGAAGGAAAAATCATAGAAAAAACCGGAGAGTATGTCCGGTTGAATTTCTGCGGCGTCGATTTGAAATATTATCTTGAGGAAATTGCAAGTATCGACGAAAAACCCATAAAAACCGAACCACTGCCACAGCCCGCCGCCCAACCGCAGCCGGAAGAACCTTTCCCGGTAGACACAACGCCAAAAGAATCATTTGAAAACAACGAGTGGGGGTATTCGCTGCAATACCCTTCCCTCTGGACCATAATGCCTGCACACAAAATTAAAAAAGTAATGCTTATGGGGCTTGAACCCGACGATAGTTCTTTGGTAACGCTACAGCTTCAGGCGGGCAATTGGAGCGAGGAAGACACGAAAGGAAAATCAAGTATTGCCGACTTAATCGACGGTTTTTTAAAACCCCACCCGGATTTAAGGCGTGAATCGGTAAAACCCATCACGCTACGCTACGAATCAGGATATTTGATACGCTTTTCATACAAAACAGTGGAGGTCATCGATAACGCAAAAGGCATCGAAGGCCCCCTCTATGTCCCCGTAAAAGTTATTTTCGACTATTATCTTTTCTCTCCGGTATTTTCTTCGCAAGGCACGGACCGCCGGTCATTTCTCATCGAAGTGTCCTACATCGAATATCAAGATGTATCCACGCAAGTTGATAGCGTTAAAAATCGCACCAAAATGTACGAATGGAACTCCTACTACAGAAACGAAAATAGAAAAACTGAGGCCAAATGCTGGGAAGCCAGAGAAATCATCAATTCTTTCCGCTTTTCCGATAAACTTCCTTGATATATTCCTGCCTATGGATCACTTGGATGCGGGATCAAAAAAATTCCCGTACACTCACGAAAAAAGGTTACCGTTACACATCGCAAAGGTACATATTTTTCTTGAGCCCGTTATCGAAACATGATACAATTTAAATGTGCTTTGAGCTTTACGTTCGCGATGTGTAATGTTATTTTCGCACATTAACGCATTACACCGGGACAAACGTGCCATGAAAAATATTTTTATCACCATAGCAGGGATCTATATTACCCTTCTGGGATTAGTGCTGGCAGGGATGATAGGGATAAGCTTGTTCTTCCTTGATGAAGGCACTGCCAGCTTACCCATGAATTATAATCCTTCCTTTCTTGTTATTTCATACTTACCCTTTACTATATGGCTGCTCAGTACCGGGATAAGTCTCCTTTTAAGAAAGAATTGGGCGCGCTATTCTCTTTTTATCATGTCTTTCTTTGCGCTCTTCATGGGTCTGGTAATTTCCATCACCCACTTGCTGTTTCCTTCAGCAACCAACATATCCTTTTTCTTAAGGACAATTTCCTTTGCGCTTATTTTAATTTTTTTTATCGTAATACCGATGTTCTTTCTGATATTTTTCAACAAGAAAACGTTAAAACAATTGTTTAAATCGATAAACTATCAAGAAGCGGAAACACAGAAACCTT
>JAQUOR010000117.1 GCA_028717025.1 Candidatus Omnitrophota bacterium
CTTTAGGCTGTGCCGACTCTGCAATTACCGGTTTAACTTCAGCAGGTGTATTCACGGCCTTGGGTTCGGTTTTTGCGGATGCCGGCGTTGTTATGGGCGACAGCGCAATCGCAGCTGGCACAGGCTTTGCTTTGGGCGCAGGTACAACCGGTTTCACTTCGTCCTTCTTCCCTCTTCCCTCATCCGTCGTGGGCACAACAGGTTTAGCTGCCGGGATCTCCGCAGGCTTAACCTCTTCTGAAGCAGAAGCCTGTGTTTTTGGTGCAACATCAGTTGTTACCGCAGGCTTTGATTCGACTGCTGGCTTTGCGTCAGCCTCCGCCGGTATAACAGGCTCTGTCCGGCCGGTAGCTAAAGACGGGTCCCCCGAGAATAAAAGATGTAATGCTATTTTGCCCTTAACCAGTTCCGTAAGGGTTGTAATTCTTATTTCTCCATCTTCGGTATAAAGTGCTTCTCGCGTTTGAGGAATCATTCGCGCCTCATAGAGAGTATCAATGGTCGCATTTTCAATGAGCGTTGAGAGTTCAGGCGCAGAAATATTTGATGATTGCGCAAGCTCGCTTATCGTTATACTTTTCGTTGCTCCGACCGCCTGCAGGAATGGCTTAGCCATAGCATCTTCCTTTACCGCAGCTAACGCTGTTTTCACCTGACGGGAATCTTTGAATCCGTCAAGATCGACATATGCTTGATATGTCTGCTCCCAAACCGTTACTTCACGTGTTCCACCGAATGCAGTATGCACGATCTGGGAAAGATTGAAACCAAAGGTTGTATTGACTGATTCTAAGATATGGTTGCCCCAGGCAATCGCACCGTAACGGCCCTCAAGGAGCTCGGCAATTTTTCCTAACTCTTCGCCGCCGACATATTTTAGCAAAGGATGTTGCGCTGCATAGTTACCGCTTCCTATGACCGCTCCTATTTCAGCGCTAATAAGCCACATGTGCCAGAAACTAACCCAGAATTCTCTTCCTTTTGCTAACCATAAAAGATAATAAGGATGCGTGCGGCTGAATTCTTTGCTAAAGCCTCTAAAGATCCTATGCCCAAGGTATAAAATTCCCGCAAACGGCGAAGAGACGATAAAACCGACAGCAAGGATATCAGCCGACAAATAATATTTAAACTGATGCATTTGCTTTTCAACAAAAGAGGCCGGGGAAACGACAATACCATCCCGCGCCAACCTCTCCGTTAAGAGAGCGGCCAAGCCAGGCCTGCCCGCGACGTTAATGATACCCTTTGCAAGCAAATCGCTTATGGTGGTTCTATTAAGCCTCTCGTAATTTTCATAGATCCAAGCTCCGTTTAAGCTTTCGATTTGATTGCGCGCGAATAAATTCTGCAGTTGGTTTCTGAGCGTAATGTAGCTTGAACTGAAAACCTTAAGAGCTATAACAATAATGACCAGCCTCAATAGTCCTTCGACAGTATGGGCAAGACCCCAGCCATTGAATCCGCTCTTTAAGGCGCTTAACCCGACGGCATCGAGGAAAGAAAATGACGCAAGGCTTATATCAAAGAAAGAAAGCACTCCCAGGGCAAGCACAGAACCCCATAAAATCATCTGCAACCTGCCAAGGAGGAATTTCAAACTTCCGGTAGCCGCAGGAAATGTTATTGCCGCCCTTACCAACAATGCGCTCAGAGAATACTGTGCTTTTCCTATTCCTGAAGCGCGAGCAATCTCATCCTCAAACTGTTTAACCAGCGAGGCTATTTTGGTACTATCCGCTTCAGATAATTTTCCGGCTTTATAATTTTGGGCGATTTTCTGCAGATGCGCGTCATGGACCATATAGCTCCAGAAGAAATTCCACAGCACATTAAGCAGATAAGCCGCGGCTATGCCAAAGACCGCTCCTATTAATGTACCTAAACCGATTCCTGCTGGGCTGGTTCCTAAAATAGCTCCTAAGAAAATCCAACCGATATAGTGGCCCGGGGGCGTAAACACTCCGGATATCGTCTCTATTAACCCGCGATCTGCAAATCCTTCGTGAGTTTTATTTTGCGTTGAGCTTTTCAAGGATTCGTTGATAGCTAAACTCTCTGCCAAAGTCAATTTTATGTTCGCTATATATAATAATCCGACGGGGTCTCCGTTTCTTAATGCATCTTCGTCTTTCCAAAGATAAAAGATGCCTGTCAAAGCTAAAAAGCTTGGGACGATAGCAAAGAAAAGTCCGTAAGACGCTCCTGCCAATAAAGCTAATTTAGTTGCTCCCAGGAGAAGGCCGGCATGCACGATGATTTTCCAGCCATCGCTTAAAAAGTAACGAGCCTGGCGTACATAGGCGCCGATTTCATGCTTACCTGCGCGATGCGCTGCTTCATGAACGTCGATAGAAGCTTTAAGTGCCGAAGGTAATGTATCAAAATAAGTTTCTTTTCCGGTGGGAGTAGCGATGGGCTTATTGAATATCGCTAAACCTTTTACGCCATTATTTTTATGAGCGAGCGCCACGCGTATGCCTTGAGAAAGGAACATTACCGCAGCATAAAGTATCGATAAACCACCAACAACCAACACTGCCGCTAACGGGATAGAAAGCCAAGGTAGAACGCTCAGGGTTAAAAGCCAATACGCAGCAGCAATCGCGCCCTCACCGAGCATCATCGAAATAAGTGCGGCATTCATAGAATCTAAGGCATTTACTTTAAAAGTTGCGGAGGGGACTTGTGCCGGGGAGGCGGCCTCAGCAGCCAAGTCCCTCGCAACCGAAGAAGACACGGAACCGGAAGCCACGGAAAGACCGGTTCCGTCATTATCCAGAGCTGACACTTTATCTAAAGTTGCGACAGAGCCTTCTGCCGGGGAGGCGGCCTCAGCAGAAAGACCCTGCGCAACTAAAGAAGACTGGAGTTCAACGACGTCCTTGCCGAAGGCAGAGGGCTGGAGTTCAACGACGTCCTTGCCGAAAGAAGAAGACATAAGGCCGGCACCAGCCACGGTTGCCTGCGTTGCAGGCGTACCGGCCTTATCAAGAACGATTCTGCCACGAACCCTCGTACTGTGATCTATGGATAGCGATATGTCCCAGCTTGGATCTTTAAAATCAATGCCGGAAAGAGCTTCTTTTATTTCTTCTCTGGAGGGTGCGTGATCGGCTTCGGGCCGCAATTTAAAACCAACCCTGGATGAACTGTTGTTTACTCCTAATGCCCTGCTCGATGCGGGTTTAATTCTTTCATAATTACGGTCACCTGTAAAAAGCTTACGTTGCGATGATTGTTTATCATGTGCTTCTTCGAAACTGCGCACAAATTCATCGACTTTTTCTCTATTCGCTGCCAATTCGTAATCGAATTGTTTTTTGAAAACGGGATGATTTGAAAGTTTCTCCGGCGCTAACTCATTCCAATTAAGTGCTGTTGACGCTGTTTCTTTCGCTCTATACTCTTCATATAAGGGTTGACCGGGATGAATAATCAACACCTCGCCGTGTGTACGGCCAGCAAAACCGCCCTCCGGAAACGCGTCAACGTAAATTTTGCCATCCATTATGCCGCAGTAATGAGGTCCACGCCAGCCGATGATACGCAAATCGATTCCCATACGGTCTCGTATTAAATACTCCAGGAAGACACTGTGAAGCTGGCACATGTGACGATCGGTGCTCAATATACTGCGCACCAGCGATCCGGCCCGCGTTACCCACTCGTCTCTAAACGAGATCATTTCTTCTTCTGTTAAAATTCTCCCAAGGTAAGCGGTTGTATCGGCTATGAATATGTTACCGGCAATTGCAGCTTTCTTACCGTTGTCAGCAGAATAATCCATAATCATGCCACCGAGTAAATGGACAAGCGTACGGATCTCTTCGCGATAACGAGCGGCCTCTGCCGGATAATTTGCCGGGTAAGCCGGGAGATAAACCTTACTAAGATAATATGCGGTTTCGTGTTGAGCGCCCTTGTAGTGTTTATAGTTACCCTGCGCGTCAAGGTGTTGAGCGCGCATGCCGGCAAGCCATTCCTGAAGCTCTTTGACCTGAGCGTGAGTCAAGCCTCCGAGCAAGGCAATAAGTTCATGTTCAAGTACCCAGAGATTAGTGCGCTTAACCCCTTCGAGAATACCGAATTCTGCATAGGGCTCTTCGGTAACCAGGCGCGCATCGATGACTAAAGCAATAGGATTATCAGCCTCATTCGTAAGAATGAATGCGCCGCTTTCAAGGCCTTCGACAAGATATATAGGTAGCTCATCATAATCAGGAAGGAATATATTTGAAGTTCTTGCGGAAACAAGCAAGCTTTCCAATCTAACAGTTCTTATGGCATCGAATGGCGGAGCCCTGGGCATGTGTAAGGGCCTTACTCCCTGCTCCATTCCTGTTAAATCGCCCATGAGCCTGTTGAAACGATTTTCTATGATCTCCACTTCTTGCGCTGTCGCAGGAATCAGTTTACTTTCCTGCAAAAGCTGTTGGTATAATACTGCTACCTCTTCTTTTGAGCTTCCCTTTGCTGCCCTGTCCGCAACCGGCGCGGCTGTTTCTAAATTTTTAGGTAAAACAACGGTGAATTCAGTACCGCCTGTTTCCGGACGCCTCACAGAGGTCTCTCCGCCTAACAGCCCAACTAAGCTCAGTACCTCTTTACATCCGCGGCCATATCCTTTCTCCTGCGCGTGAACGGATTGATTCTTAGAAGAAACAATACCTTGTATACCGTGCGGAGAAAACCCTGATGCTTGCGCGCGGTAGGCTGTCATTTGCTCTTCGGTCATGCCGCGGCCTTTATCGGTGATTACTATGCGTACTTTGTTAACGTCATCGGTAACGCTTATGGAGATGATTTCTCCGCTTACCCTCATGCACGCTTCGCATCCGTTTCTTAAAATGTTAACGAAAATCCTTAAGAATATCCCTTCTCTCATGAGCAGTACGGGATCGGCCCCAGCCGGAGAAACATTGATCGTAGGTACTTGCAGGCACCTATCCAACGCTTCGCTTCTGCCGGCAAGCTGCAGAACTTCAACAGCGTGTATTTCAGTCGTTTCGTTGCGTAAGAGCATAAGCAGCATTTCGTAAGAATCTTTTAGCCTCTCGATAAGAAAAGCGTCGGTGCTCGAATTTGCATCGGCAGTACTTAGGTTCCTGATGGTCTCCTGTATTCGCAAGAGATAGCCCAGTAGTTTTTCAAGCATTCCGTTACACATATTCGTCATCCCGCGTAAAATCAAAAACTCAAAGTCGCTCACTTCATCAACTGCTTCCATCCCTTCGTGGTGGTCTCTTAATTCCACAAGATTATTCTTAAATATCTGGTAGGTGGCCTCAATAGAGTCAACCTCTTCAGTGTAATCCAGCAAGCGCAATACGCCCAATAAAGCATTGAAATAATTACCCATATCATGAGCAGTATTACGTAAATATCGGGCGTTTTCCAATATCGCGGCTTCCTCTCCCCGCGTTGTGTCTTGCTCCGCGGTCCAATCAACGACTTCAGGCGGAACGCCTCGCTCTACGAGTTTATCAACGGCTTTTTGAATACTAAGGTGTTCAGCGTCTTCTAAATCACCATAGACTATTTTTTCTAAAAGCTCATTGATCTCATGCGGGAGCCCAAAAAAAGCACCTATTTCGTGTATTATTAATTGGAAAATCCGATAGGTTATTTCCTGGCGCAGTACAGCGGGATTGACCAGA
>JAQUOR010000118.1 GCA_028717025.1 Candidatus Omnitrophota bacterium
TGCATGTCGACGAGTCCCGGCATAACGATTTTGCCGTACGCATCAATAGTCTCTGCGGCGGCTTCCTTTATGTTTTTCCCGATCTTAACGATTTTTTCTCCCTCGATAAAAATATCGCATACTTCATCGATATTGTTTGCCGGGGAAATAAGGTGCCCGTTTTTAATCAATATGCTTTTCATTTTAAACAAACCTGCATTTTTTAAAAAACCTTTTAGTTAAACGCTCCTTGCGCCGGAGCGGCTGTTTCGCTTAGAAGGAGTTCAACCGGCGATTTTACGCTCGCCTGGCTGCTTACTGCTGCCGGCTGCGTGCGGTTGAGTTTTACTTATATACTCATTGGCCTGCGCAACCAGAAAAAGCACTGCCATGCGCACGGCGATACCGTTAGTAACCTGTTCTAAAATCACCGAATGCGTTCCATCGGCAACTGCGCTGGACATCTCGATGCCGCGGTTAATGGGCCCGGGATGCATTACTATAATGTTTTTTGAAAGTTTTGCCAGGCGCTCTTCCGTAATGCCGTAATTTTTAAAATACTCCAACTGCTTAGGAAACGCATCCTGGCTGTCGCGTTCAAATTGCATACGCAGGACGTTGACTGCATCCGCATCGCGTAATGCCTCATCAAGGCTTTCGGTAACGCTCACTCCCATCTGCTCTATGGCAGCGGGTATCAGTATTTTGGGAGCGCATACGGTAACTTTGGCACCCAGCTTGACTAAACCCCAGATATTAGAGCGCGCGACCCTGGAGTGCGCGATATCGCCGACGATGCTTACGTGTAATCCGCTGATTGTGCCTAATTTTTCCTTTAAGGTAAACATGTCAAGAAGCGCCTGCGTAGGATGTTCATGCCAGCCATCGCCGGCATTAACCACGCTGACGTGCAAATTCCGCGATAAAATGGCTGCGGCACCGGAATAGTTATGTCTGACCACAATAATATCGACTTTAAGCGCTTCGATGTTTTTTGCCGTATCAATGAGCGTTTCGCCTTTTTTAACCGAAGAAGATTCTGAAGTGATATTGATGACATCCAAAGAAAGCCGTTTTGCTGCCACTTCAAACGATACGCGGGTTCTGGTGGAAGGCTCATAAAATAGATTCACCAGCGTTTTGCCCCGCAGTGCCGGCACCTTTTTAATTTCGCGCCGCGATACCTCTTTAAACGACTCGGCGGTAGCAAGAATCAGCTCGATCTCTTCGCGGCTTAAGCTCTCGAGATCCAGAAGATCTTTTCTCTTCCAGGCTACCGATGTATTAGATTTTCTCACCGATGACCACCTCGTCTTTTCCGTCGATTTCTTCCAGACACACCTTTACTGTTTCTTGTTTGGAAGTGGGGATGTTCTTGCCCGCAAAATCTGCGCGTATGGGCAATTCCCTGTGTCCCCGGTCTACCAGCACCAGAAGTTCGACCTTTTCAGGTCTGCCAAAATCCATGATTTCATCCAACGCGGCCCTGATGGTCCTGCCGGTAAAGAGCACATCATCGATAAGTACGACCACCTTATCGTTTACATCAAAGTCTATTTGCGTCATCTTTACGGTAGGTTGGGGCCCTACGGCCGTAAGATCGTCGCGATACAACGTTATATCCAGCACCCCCAAGGGAAGCTCTACCCCTTCAAGCTCCTTTATAATCGCCTGCACTCTCTTTGCCAGATACACGCCGCGTGTCTGGATGCCGATCAATACGATATTACCGGTAACGGGATTGTTTTCCAAAATCTGGTGCGTGAGTCGATAGGTGATACGCTTGATCTCTTCCTGGGATAAAATTACTGCTTTTTCTTTAAAGTTGTTCATAGAAAGGCCCGCGCTTGTGTGTACATTATCCCTTGCGCCTGTATATCGGTAAACTTTCTTGGCAGTAGCCGTCGAAATTTTACCGAAAGGCTTCGGAATAATTCGACAACGCACTTTTGTACACTACCTTCGGTAGTTTCCAAAGATGCTGTCTCATTAAAAAAATAACCCCGCACGTCTTGTGCGGGGTCTTTTGTTGTTATCGTGTGTATCGGTAATCTTCATATGGCTCCTTGCCGGCCTCGCGGGACCGACTTAAAGGCTAAATTACTTTACCGTGGAAATCGTGCGTTGTCAATCGCGTAAGGTTGAAATCTACTGCACCTTGGGCGCAACAGGTTCCTTCATGGACACTTCTTCCTCGTTGGCTTGCGCATCTAAATCCTCGGAGGGGTCTTCTTCGAATATATAGTTATAGCTTAAGGCTTTTTGGCCTGCGTCGGTTTTCTCGACGGTGATCTCTACTTTATCGCCGACTTCCAGGTACGAATCATCCAGAAATTCTTTAGTGGTGAGGATTTTATTATCGTCGACCATGATATACGTCTTGTCTTTCGCTACTTCCTTGACGATACCCTTGACGACATTCTTGGTTTCGCTCTTGGGTGCTTCTGTAGTTATTGCTGCCGGCTGCGTTGCTGCGGTATTTTTTGAAGCTTGTGCAAAGCTAAGGGTGGCAATTCCGAGCATAAAAAGGAATACAACCAAAGAAAAAACGTTTCTTTTCATAAGCCCTCCTTTCTGATGAACAAAAGTAAAACGTGAGCATCTTTTTTAACCGTACTAAGCAACTAAGATAAACCAGGAACGCCTCTTTGTCAAGATAAATCTATGCGTGGTTACCGGCGTTTTTCTTTAAGAGGAATGCCCCATTTTTTCAACCGTTTTAACCGCCAGCGTTATGGTATTATGCACATCCTTAAGGCTAAAAACTCCGGTAGGAGCATGGATATAGCGCGTAGGGACGCTTAAAACACCCGTGGGAATGCCTTCTCTGCCCATATAGATTACCGCCGCGTCGGTCATGCCGCCGTCAACCACGCCGATCTGATGTTGTATCTTGTTGGCGCGCGCGGTCTGTAAAAGCATCTCTTTTATCTTCTCGTTTACAATAACGCCCCTGCCTGACGCTTCAATAATCGTTATTGCGCAACCTTCACCCAGCTTCCAATTAGATTCGCTTTCTTTGATCCCCGGGGTATCCCCCGCGGCAGTAGTATCAATGGCAAGCGCAAAGTCGGGATTTATCATAAACGAAGAAGTACGCGCACCCTTAAGCCCTACTTCTTCTTGAGCGGTCGCTACCGCATAAATTTCGGCCTCCGCTTTTACCTTTTCCATGATCTTAATGAGCGCGTAGCAGCCGACCCTGTTGTCGATTGCTTTTCCAAAGCATAGTGCGCCGCCTAAAATCCCGGCATTGGGTTCAAAAATGACGGAATCGGCGATTTCGATTTTTTTAAGCGCTTCCTGCCTGTTGTGCGCACCGATATCAATGAACATGTCTTCATATTTCGGCGGTTGCTTGCGGTCTTCTTCTTTCTGCAAATGCGGAGGCTTGGCTCCGATAACCCCGGTCACATCCCCTTTTTTTGATTTGATTACCACGCGCTGACCAAGTAAAATACGGTCGTCGATACCGCCTACTTTAATAAAACTGATATAGCCCTGTTCAGACACGTATTTAACCACAAGGCCTACCTCGTCCATGTGAGCGGCAAGCATGATTTTCTTTTTCCCCTTGCCTTTTTGAGCAATGACGTTACCAAACGTATCTATATGCACGCGGTCGCATGATTTCTTAAGCTCTTCCTGCATAATATGTGCCACTTCCTTTTCGTACCCCGACACTCCCGCAGCGTTCAACAATTTTTCCAATAATGAATCCATATGACCTCCCATAATAGAGGCGGATCGCCGCGGATATTTACGCGGATTTACGCACACTGCGTTTATCCGCGTTTAGTTCCGCGTTATTCCGCTTCTATAATCCGTTTTCCCTATCCACTACAATGACAAACTCACCTTTAGGTGTGTGCTTACTAAAATGCGTAAGTCCTTCCTCGAGCGTGCCTTCAAAAACTTCTTCGAATTTTTTTGTCATTTCTCTGGCAATCGTCACGCGCCGGTTGCCGAGGACTTCCCTTAAAGTCTTTAGAGCACTTACGACTCTAAAGGGTGACTCAAGAAAAATGCTTGTGACCTCCCAGGTTTTTATTTTTTCCAAGAGTTTCGTGCGCTCTCCCCGCTTACGCGCAAGGTACCCTAAAAAAACAAATTTATCTCTGGGGAGAGAGCTGACTGCAAGCGCGGTGATAACGCTGGAGGCCCCGGGGAGCGAAGTAACCGCTAACGCTTCTTTTCTGCATTCGCGCACAAGCTTATACCCCGGGTCGGATACGGTGGGTGTGCCGGCGCTGGAAACAAGCGCAATGCTTTTGCCGGCTTTAAGCTCCTCGATTACCCAGGGTATCTTTTCTATTTCGTTGTGTTCATAGAAACTGACCAGGGGTTTTTTAATATTGAACTGCGCAAGTAAAAAGCCCGTTTTCCTGGTATCTTCAGCTAAAACGCAATCGACTTCTTTTAAAATGCGTAAGGCACGTAGAGTGATGTCTTCGAGGTTACCGATAGGAGTGGGAACTATATATAGCATAGATACGGCATAGCGCCAAGCGTATGGCGCATAGCGTTAAAAAATAATTAAGTGAATAAAAAATCTTGAAATCTATAGTTTTTCTTACGCTTTGCGCTTTGCTCTGTGCGCTATGCGTCCTTCATTCTACAGTGACTGACTTTGCTAAATTACGTGGTTGGTCTATCTCGCGGCCAAGGTTCTTTGCAACATAGTACGCGAAAAGCTGCAATGCCACCGCAACTAAAAGGGGTGAAAAATCCTGATGTTTCAAACGGGGAATATGGATCAAGGCGTCGCTGAGCCGGCTTGCCTCGGAATCCCCGCAATTAACAATACCTAAAACTTTACCCTTACGTGCCTTTATTTCCTGTATATTGGAAATCATTTTCTCATAGAGACTGTCTTTGGGCGCAACACAAATAACCCCTCGGTATTCATCGATAAGTGCAATGGGGCCGTGCTTCATCTCTCCTGCGGGGTAGCCTTCCGCCGGAACGTAGGAAATTTCTTTTAGTTTAAGTGCTCCTTCCAACGCTGAAGGATAATTAATACCCCGGCCTAAAAACAGGAAGCAGCCGAATCTGGAAAATTCTTTAGCAATTGATTTTACTTCTTTTTCTTTTCCTAAGATCTCTTTCTGATGAAGCGGTATCCTTCCCAGTTCGGCCAGCATCTTTCGAAACGTGTCGTTGCGTATACTCTTACGTATGTGGGCGGCGTAAAGAGAAAACAACACCAGCGCCATGATCTGCGCGGTGTAGGCTTTTGTCGAAGCAACGCCGATTTCAGGACCCGCACAGGTAAAGATCAAACCGTTGCTTTCTTTAGCTAAGCTTGAGCCTAAGACGTTGCATACGCTTAAGACTGTGGCGCCCTTCTTTTTTGCTTCCCTGACCGCCGAAAGCGTATCGGCAGTTTCCCCTGACTGGGAAATAGTAATAAGCAGATCGTTCTTGGATATGTTGGTCTTACGGTAGCGGAATTCCGACGAGGTATCGACCTCAACGTCGAGGTCGCAATATTTTTCTAAAAAATATTTAGCGATGTAGCCGGCATGATAGGCGGTGCCGCAGGCAGTAATAAAAACATTCTTTAACTTTTTAAAAAAGTGCGGCGCAAGATTTATCTGGGGGAAATG
>JAQUOR010000119.1 GCA_028717025.1 Candidatus Omnitrophota bacterium
CATAATATTATTTCATTTTAATGTTATGCCGATATTTACCTATCATTGTAAAAAATGCTCGCACACTTTTGAACTCCTCGTTGGCATGAACCAGGATGCCGTCCAGCTTCAATGTCCGCACTGTGGAGCTAAAAGTTTAGAAAAGATATTCTCTGCTTTTAAAATCGGTCATTCCGACACTCAAAGCAGCGGGTCGTCAAAGTGCAGTTCATGTGCAGGGGGAAATTGTTCCAGTTGCCATTGAAAATAGAAGCAGATTACCGCAGAACTAAACGCGGAAGAACGCGGAATCAGCGTAAATCCGCGTAGATATCCGCGTGTATCCGCTTCTATATAAAATATAATCATGAAAGTATACGACTTAATAATCCTTGGGGCAGGGCCCGCAGGCATTACCGCGGCGGTGTATGCCGCCAGAAAGAGAATCGATTTTCTGATAGTTACTCTGGATATCGGAGGCCAGGCTGCATGGAGCGGGGATATCGAGAACTACACCGGCTATCAATTTATTACCGGTCCGGAATTGGCTCTTAAATTTCAGGAACACATGAACGCATTCGGCATAAAAGTGAACATGCCGCAGGCAGCTAAGCGTCTGAATAAGAAGGGGAGCCTTATCGAAATTATCACCGACAAAGAAACCTATACCACAAAGGCCTTGATCATCGCCACCGGCAAACGGCCCAGGCCCTTGAACGTTCCAGGAGAAAAAGAGTTTAAAAATAAAGGAGTTACGTATTGCGCGACATGCGATGGCCCTCTCTTTAAAAATAAACCCGTTGCCATTATCGGCGGAGGAAATTCCGCTCTTGATGCGGCGCTGCAGATGATAAAAATTTCTCCCAAGGTGTATATAATCGACATCGCACCAGAACTTAGCGCAGATCCTGTCATGGTAGGTACCGTCACACAATCTCCTCAGGTAGAAATCTTGAGCAACGCGAAAGTGAAGTCCATATATGGCGATGCTTTTGTGAGAGGAATAGAAATAGAGGTTGCAGGAACGCTTCGCAGTTTAGCCGTGGAAGGGGTTTTCGTTGAAATCGGTTTGATCCCCAATTACGATTTTTCCGACATTTTACAGACTAACGCAACAGGCGAAATTATTATCGATGGCCAGAATCGTACCAGCATCGAAGGAATTTTCGCCGCAGGCGATGTCACTGACGTTGTCGAGAAACAGATTATTATTGCCTGCGGGGAAGGTTCAAAAGCATGTCTTGCGGCGGTTAAATATTTGTCAACGCACAGGTTCTAAAAAAGACAGTTGAGAACTTATTGCGCGAATCGCCGCGAATACGGAGATTGCTAATGACCGCGAATAAAATCATTAGCGAAAATTCGCGTTTAAAAGGGTAATCATGAAACAATTATCTTCCGACATAATACATTTTCTTGAGAAACAGGGTTTTGTCGTTATCTCGACCCTTGACGCCTCCGGCAACAGCATTCATTGCTCCGCCAAGGGTATTGTCGGCATAGAAAAGCAAGGGAAAGTGTACTTGATTGATTTGTACCGTGCGAAGACCTTTCAGAATCTCATGCGTAATCCCGCGGTAAGCCTTACCGCAGTCGATGAACACCATTTTATGGGTTTTACCTTAAAGGGCAAGGCGCAGGTCGTCGAAAGTGACAAAATTCAGAATCATACCATAAAGAAATGGGAAGAGCGGGTCATCCAGAGAATTTCAAAGAGAGTCATTAAAAATGTGAGAGAAAACAGACAATCATCCACCCATCCGGAAGCACGTTTCCCTGCGCCCCAATATCTCATCGTGATGACGGTAGAGGAGATTGTCGATTTGGCACCCAAGCATCTTAAATAAAACCTTACCGGGAACTCAGTCCCGCAATTTCTCCTGTCCCCCTAAAAATAAGCCAAAGAGACGTTTTTACGCTAATTTTCTTGTTTTTTTCTTGATTTTTTCGTAATCTGGTATATCTTATAATAGTAAAGAAAAAAGCCTCATAATCACCATAATCCGTGCTTCCGCAACAATACTGCTGAAATAAAGATAATTTAAAGATTTTTGTGGATTAAGAGGCTGGCGGCATAGCATAAAAGGAAGAGAAAACTATGGCAACACCGGTAGAGAAATGGGTAGATGAAGTCGCGCGGTTGACTGAACCAAAGACAATTCATTGGTGTGACGGTTCAGAGCATGAAGCGCGTCGCCTTATTGAGATCGGCCTTAAAGAAGAAAAAATAAGCGGTAAACCCGTTTTTCATGAGCTTAACCACACGAAGTGGCCCAACGCATATTTACACCGCAGTCACCCTTCCGACGTCGCGCGTACCGAAAACTTGACGTTTGTCTGTCACTCAAATAAAGAAATTGCAGGCCCTAATAATAATTGGATGGCGCCGCAAGAGGCAAAAGAGGTAATGACGAAATTGTCTCGCGGATGCATGAAAGGCAGGACCATGTATGCGCTTCCTTTCTGTATGGGCCATCCGGATTCTCCCGCGGCAAAATTCTGCGTTCAAGTCACTGATAATTCTTACGTTGCTCTAAGCATGCGCATCATGACTAGGATGGGGGCAGAGGTGCTTGCCAGCATAGGCACAAAAAGCGATTTCATAAAAGGACTACATTCAATCGGCGATCTTGATCCCAACCGGCGTTTCATCATGCATTTTCCCAACGAGAACCTGGTATGGAGCGTTGGCTCCGGCTACGGCGGCAATGCCCTGTTGGGCAAGAAATGTATTTCTCTGCGGCTTGCCTCCTGGATGGGATTTAACGAGGGGTGGCTGGCAGAGCATATGATTATTATCGGCGTAGAGGACCCCAAAGGCAAAATAGATTATTTAGTCGCCGCACTGCCTTCTGCCTGCGGTAAGACCAATTTAGCCATGCTGCGTTCCAGTCTGCCCGGTTATAAGATATGGACGCTGGGCGATGATATTGCCTGGCTGCGCATAGGGGATGACGGAAGACTGTGGGCAAATAATCCGGAGATGGGATTTTTCGGGGTTGCTCCGGGAACATCCGTGAATACAAACCCTATTATGATAGAAACGCTTAAGGCAGGAACATTCTACCCTACTATTTTTACCAACACTGCGTTGGATACCGACGCGAATGAGCCGTGGTGGGAGGATTTAACCAGCGCTTATCCTGCGCATCTTCTGGATTGGCAGGGAAATAAATTTGTTCCCGGCCAAAACAAGGCTGCGCATCCGAATTCACGTTTTACTGCTTCGATTCTGCAATGTCCGACTATATCGAAGAAATTCGAAGACCCCAAGGGCGTACCTATCTCAGGGATTATTTTAGGCGGCCGGCGCTCCAGCCTTATCCCGTTAGTCTATGAGAGCTTTGACTGGCAGCATGGCGTTTTTTCCGGCGCTATGATGGGCTCCGAGACAACCGCCGCTGCCGCGCATAGAACAGGAGTGTTACGCAGGGACCCTATGGCAATGCTTCCTTTCTGCGGGTATAACATGGGTGATTATTTTGCGCATTGGCTTGCCATGGGAAAGAAGCTTAAGCAGCCGCCGAAAATATTTTTTGTTAATTGGTTTAAGAAAGATGAATCCGGGAAATTCTTATGGCCGGGTTTTGGCGAAAATATCCGGGTGCTTAAATGGATCATTGAACGTACCAGAGATATGGCATCGGCGCAGGAAACGCACATTGGCCTTGTTCCCGATATAAAGAGCTTCGATTTATCCGGTTTAACGTTGCCCAAGGAAAATATCGAAAAAGTTTTTTCTATCGATGAAGGAAAATGGGATGCTGAGCTAAAAGAGGCAGAAGAATTTTTTGAGAAATTCGGTACCCATATGCCTGCGCAGTTACATGACGAATTCGACATTTTAGAAAAGAAGCTAAAATCGCAATGAGCGACGTATTACTTTCCACAGAGTTTCCGGATATTAAACTTTTTAAGCGGGGCAAAGTGCGCGATGTCTACGAAGTAGGCGAGCACCTGCTTGTTGTTTCGACTGACCGTATTTCCGCGTTTGACGTGGTACTTCCCTGCGGCATTCCCCATAAAGGGGAGATCTTAAATAAAATTTCCCTCTTCTGGTTTGATTTTACCAAAGATATCATTCCCAATCATATCATTACTGCCGACGTCAACGAATACCCTTCAAGCCTTACGAAGTACAAAGATATTTTAAGAGGCCGCTCCATGCTGGTGAAGAAAACAAAGCCGCTTACCTTTGAGTGCGTCGTGCGCGGTTATCTATCGGGTTCCGCATACAAGGAATACAAAGAAACACAAACGATATGCGGTCTTAAATTTCCTTCAGGATTACGGGAAAGCGAAAAACTGCCGGAAGCGCTCTTTACGCCGGCAACCAAAGAAGAGCATGGTCATGATATCAATGTGACGGTTTCCGCAATGGAGAAAAGCCTCGGTGCTAAGACTACCGCGCTTGTTCAAAACGTAAGCATACAAATATATAGCGAAGCCCTGCGCTATGCCCGGAGTAAAGGGATTATCATTGCGGATACTAAATTTGAATTTGGTTTCGAAGGCGAACGGCTTATCCTGATTGACGAAGTTTTAACTCCCGATTCTTCCCGGTTTTGGCCGAAAAACGGTTATGCTCCCGGAGGGCCTCAGGCAAGTTTTGACAAACAGTTCGTGCGTGACTATCTTGAAAGCATACCATGGGACAAAACTTCTCCCGGACCGGTTTTGCCCAAAGAGGTCATCGAAAAAACCCAGCAAAAATACAAAGAAGCGCTCAAACTACTTGCCGGAATCTCTCTCTGACCACCCCACACAAAAACGTTTTTCTACAATATGGTTGTCTTTTTTACCCACGATGATATAATTTTTTGGATTGGGGAAACAGTTCATAATCTATGAAAGTTATACCGAGGAAAAAGACAAAGAAAGAAAAGCGCAAAAGCCAAAGGCTCTATTTTTGTTTTCCGGTAAAGTATAAACTCCGGCAGCACGCTCTCCTTAAGGATGCGATAGTCTGCCATGATATCAGCGGTCACGGCGTAAGCGTCCTCCTGCATGAACCATTAAAAGAAAATCATACTCTTAACGTGATGCTCTACCCTCAAGGCAATCCTGAGCCTATAGATACATTATGTAAGGTAGTCTGGTGTACGAAAAATAACGATGGTGAATTTAAGGCCGGTCTTGAATTCCTAAAGATCAAGCAAGAGCAAAAATTCATTGATTTTCTTTGCGGTAATCTTATTGAAATTTCGCTCAAAGAACAAGAGAAGTGACGTATGCGTAAGAAGCCCTACGAAGAGAGAAGAAAGGCCCAGCGTCTTAATATTTCTTTACCCCTTGAATATCGTCCCGTAGCGGGTAAGAGTATTTCTTCGGAAAAAATTTTCACCAGAGACATAAGCGGTTCAGGGGTGGGGTTGCGTCTTGCATACCCCGTAGCAAAAGGTGCGCGCTTAGGAGTATTGCTGCATTTTCCTACGGATAGCCGGCCCGTATCGTCAATAGGCGAGATAGTCTGGTGTACGAAGCGCGTCGTTAAAGGGAAAAAATTTTACGACGTGGGGGTAAAACATCTTAAGATCGCCGCAAAAGACAGAGAGCGGTTTGTTTTTTCTTTCTGTGAA
>JAQUOR010000120.1 GCA_028717025.1 Candidatus Omnitrophota bacterium
TGACTTGATCCCGCAGGCTAATAAGCCGGAGTTGTGCTACGCAAGTTTTATACCGCCAAAAATCGAATATGATAATATATTTAACAAAATAAAAGAAGGCGATTTTCTGCTCCATATGCCCTATCAATCCTTTCAGCCGACTGCGGACCTTATTGGGCAAGCTTCCCGCGATGAGGGGGTTCTGGCAATAAAGATGACCTTATATCGCACCAACGAGGATTCGGTGATCGTCGAGGCGCTTAAAGAAGCGGCAAAGAATAAAAAACAGGTGACGGTGCTGGTCGAGATAAAGGCGCGTTTTGACGAAGAAAAGAACATTAACTGGGTTAAGGAACTGGAAGAGGCGGGGTGTCACGTTATCTACGGAATACCCGGCATGAAAATACATTCAAAAATCTCATTGATAGTACGCAAGGAGGATGAACGTATACAGCGGTACGTGCATCTATCGACGGGAAACTACAACGAAACGACCGCGCGAGTGTACACTGATTTCGCGTATTTTACCGCTAATGATGATTTCGCCAAAGATATTTCCGATGTATTTAACGTTATCACCGGTTATTCGTTGCCCAGCCGCTGGAAGAGGATCGTTTCTTCTCCCAACGATCTGCGCCAGTATTTTTTTGAGTTGATAGATAAAGAGATAGAATACCAGAAAAAGTATCGTAACGGTTTTATCTTTGCCAAAATGAATTCCCTGGAAGACGTGCAGACGATCGAAAAACTCTACGAAGCCTCATGCGCCGGCGTTAAAATCAAACTTATCGTGCGCGGCATATGCTGTTGTGTGCCCGGCGTAGCCGGTTTAAGCGAGAATATCGAAGTAAAAAGCATTGTCGGCAGGTTCCTGGAGCATTCGCGGGTATACTTTTTTAATAATAATTCCGACTACCGCGTGTTTTTATCTTCCGCAGACTGGATGACCCGCAATCTGGACCGGCGCGTTGAATTGCTTTTCGAAATCCAGAAAGATAATCTTAAAGAACATTTAAAATTTATTCTGGATATGTATTGGAAAGACAACCTTAAGACACGTTTTCTGTCCGCATACGACGGCTATAGCCGTCCGCCATCAAGCGAGGAAAAATTTAACGTTCAGGACTACCTCATAACTCACTATTCAGGATGAGACGGTATTGCGTCAAATTCTATCCGTTCGGAATCATTAAAAAACACCTGGAAGATTTTTCTTCTCAAGCCGAAGGCACACGCGTAAATGCCGATATCGAATATCTCCATCGTATGCGCGTCGCTGGCAGGCGTCTGCGTACAGCACTGAGCACCTTTAAAAAACTATTGCCGATAGATTACGTACGTGCCGTAAAAACGGATGTGCGAGCAGTGAGCCGGATGCTTGGAAAAGCGCGCGACTGCGACATGCAAGTGGTTTTTGTGCGCCGGACTATCAAAGAGAGGGTGCTCTTTGAGCATAACGCCGCCTTAGAGAAGCTTTTAGGGCTTCTTAAACGCCAGCGCCGGACGATTCAGGCCCGCGTTATAAAAAAGCTTGATATATTTAAAAATAGAAATAGTTTCGAGGGGATGCACCAGGCGCTCGATGCCTCGATCGATACGCAATTGCCTTCAACGTGCGTTTTATGCCGGGTAGCCATAAAAAAAACAGAAAAACGACTGCGTGATTATCTAAGTTTTAAAAAGTATATCCGGCAGCCGGAAAACGTACAGGAATTGCACCGCATGCGTATTGCCGCCAAACACCTGCGTTATACATTGGAAAATCTTGAGCCCCTTTATGGGAAAAAGATTAATATCTTTATCGAAGCAGCGCATAGTATCCAGACGATTTTAGGCCGGCTCCACGATTTGGACGTCTGGATAGCGCAATTACCTTTTTTGGCTGCAAAGAAGAAAAATGACAGGGCCTATCAAGACGCATTAATAGCGTTGCGCAAGCATTGCATTGCCTTGCGTAAAAAATCCTACAAAGAATTCCTGAGTATCTGGAAGGAACAGAAGAAGGAAAACCTCTGGCCGCGGTTACGCGCACATATCAAGCACGCACAAGAATTATGAAGCGGATAGCATTGGTTGCGGATATTCATGGGAACCTGCCTGCATTTAAAAGCGTCCTTTCCGATATTAAACGTAAAAAAATCAGTGAAATCTGGAACCTGGGCGATAGTATCGGATATGGGCCGTTTCCTGATGAGACTATCCGCATGCTTGCTCGCCTGAAGATAAAAAGTATCCTTGGTAATTACGATGCAAAAGTTTTATCATTTCCCTGCAAGATTAAGAAATGGAAAAAAAGTAAAGACCCGGTAAAATTCTTTTCGTTCCAATGGACGTACCGGCACTTATCTGCTTCCGGCAAACGATACTTGCGTGCGCTTCCTCATCAAATACGGACAATAGTCGAGGGAAAGAAATGTTTGCTGGTACACGGCAGCCCTCAATTCGACGATGAGCCCTTAACGCATGCGACACCTACCAAAAGATTCGCTCAGTTAGCAAAAAAAGCCGGAGCCGACATCGTACTCTGCGCTCATTCTCACCGTTATTTTTCTAAAAAAGCAGGGAAAGTTTTATTTGTTAATCCCGGCAGCGTAGGCAGGCCTTTTGACGGTAATCCAAAAACTTCCTACGCGACGATAACGTTACGCGGTAAGGACATACGCGTAAAAAATTTCCGGATTTCCTATGATACTCAGTTACTTCTTAGAAAAATGACGCATGAAAGATTTCCTGAAAAATTATCGGATTCGATTATGTGCGGCGTAAGCCTTGACGATCTCGACAGGGGAACCGTCCCGCTCTGCCGGAGCCGGGCGATTGCCCGCGCGCAGGCTTTAGCGCAGGCGCACCGTTATCAAAATAAACATTCCCGGCAGGTAACCAAGTTAGCATTGGTTTTATTCGATCAACTGCGGGCCTTGCACGCCTTACGAGATAAAGAGAGATTATATTTAGAGCTGGCGGCATTACTGCACGATGTCGGGTATTCCAGGCAAGGCCAGCCGCACCATAAGGCATCGTTTGACATTATCCGCGCATCAGAACTTCCCATCGGTTTCCGGGGGCGTCTTATCGTAGGCTTGATCGCCCGTTATCACCGCAAGAGTTTACCCAAAGAATCCCATAAATATTTTGCGTTGCTTACTTTGCAGGAGAAGGATACAGTGCGAAAACTTTCTGCTTTATTGCGTATTGCCGATGGTCTTGACCGCAGTCACGTAAGCGCAGTTAGAGAGATCCATTGTCGCATTGTGCTTAAGCGGGTGGTTGTGCGCATAAAAGCTGGTAAAGCGGTTTTGGCTGACAGGATAGCAGCATACGCAAAAAGCGATTTGTTTGAGAAAATCTTTAAAAAACGTTTAGTTATCCGGTAGCGGTTCTATAGACAATAACCATTACCCGTGATAGAATTCAAAATCTTAAGTGATCCAGGTGTTTCGGGCTTTGATATTCGGATTTAACCAATTAAACGAGAACGTATGTCCCTGACCCTTCAGGAAGTCATTTCGGTTTTAATATTCTTATTTATCATAGGCATGGTATATGTAAAAGAAATACGCCTGCTCATCGAAGCTATCGTTTACAAGATCACCGGCAAACCGGTGCGGACGTATTTTTTCAGCAGACGCGCGATTGTCATTCATGTTCTCTCGCTGACTGGTCTTATCTGTTTTGTCTACGGCTACTTCATTGAGCCTTACTGGGTGGAAGTCAAGACCATTACTCTTTATACGGATAAATTGAAGCATACAAGTTTGACCGTGGTGCAGATTTCCGACCTTCATTGCGACCTGGATGTGCGTAACGAGAATAAATTAGCTTCTTTTATTAATCCTTTAAAGCCCGATATCATCGTTTTTACCGGTGATGCCATTAACGATGCACAGGCCTTGCCGGTGTTTAAAAAAACATTGAGTTCTCTGAGCGCCCGTATCGGTAAATTCGCAGTACGGGGTAACTTTGATGTTTTTATCTGGTGGAATCTCGATCTTTTTAGTAATACCGGTTTTAAGGTCTTGAATAAGGAAAACGTCCGCTTAAACAAAGACGGCGAAACTTTTCATATTGCGGGTTTAAGCCGGCTTAATCCGCAAGCCTGGCGTGCGGCACTTTTAAATCTTCCGGCATCCACCTATAATATATTTCTCTATCATACGCCGGCATTAGCAGAAGCCGTAAAAACGGGGAATATCGATTTGTATTGCGCAGGGCATACGCATGGCGGTCAGGTAGCTCTTCCTTTTTATGGAGCGCTGGTGACGCTCAGCACACACGGGAAAAAATACGAATCAGGCATGTATAAAGTCGGCCGCATGATATTGTATGTTAACAGAGGTATCGGCATGGAGGGCGGTTCTGCGCCGAGAGTGCGGTTCCTGGCGCGTCCGGAAGTGACTGTTTTTCGTATTTATCCGAAGAAACGTTAGAGACTGCGCAAATTACTTTTTAAGTCTTTGTTTGATCAGGCATGCCGCACCGATGACTACGGCATCGTCACCCAGCTGCGATTCACGTATCTCTATGGTGCGGATTTTTGCTTTCTTAAAGAATGCATCGTTTCGAACCACTTTTTGCACTCTGGGCAAAATAAAATCGCCGCACGCTTCCATGATGCCGCCGCCTAAGATTATTACGTCGGGATTTAAGATATGCCGTAAGGAAACGCAGGCAAGCCCCAATGTTTTTGCGGTCCGTTTCATAATGCCGGTTACCAGGGGATCTTTTTTCTTGAGAGCTTTTTTAAGAAGCTTGCTTTTAATGACGGTAAATTTTTTGCCGGATATTTTCGTGATAACGGTTTTTTCTCCTTTTTTAATCGCCTTTCGAATGTCGCGCTCTATGGCCCATCTGCCGACGATTGCTTCAAGGCACCCCTTGTTACCGCAGGTGCACTTTGGCCCGTTGATATCCATTGTCATGTGTCCCAGTTCGCCGCTCGCCGCCCCCCAGTCGTAGAGCTTTCCGCCGATGATAATGCCGCCACCTACGCCGGTGCCGGGAAACAAACCGATGAGAGTGTGAGCGTTACGGCCCGCGCCGACCCATTTTTCTCCGAGAGTCCCTAAGTTAACGTCATTGCCTGCGGCGACAGGGATCCTTAATTTGTTTTTTAGTTTTTGCGCGATGTTGCAGCCTGAGAGATGTATGTTGGGAGTCAGGAGGATATTGCCTGTTTCGCTTTCGACGATACCCGGTATACCCACGCCTACGCCGGCGATATCGCGTATGCGTAAGCCGTTTTCCGCAAGGATACCCCTGACAAGCTTGACAAGAGAAGAGAGGATGTCTTTAGCCTGGCCGCCCTGTGGCGTGGGGCATTTATCACGGCCCATGATGTTTCCTTTCGCATCGACAAGGCCGGCGGCTATTTTTGTTCCCCCAATATCTATTCCTAAAAATAAGGTTTTTTGCATTGAGCGTATTATACCATTTACGCCGGGAAATAGAACATTGAAATATTTATCCTTTATTCTCCTTCGCAGAATACCCCTGCCTTTAGACAGGGGATGAATGCGTTGGAGAATAACTGCTGCGAAGCCAGGAGCGGAGCGAAGGCAAAGCAGAGT
>JAQUOR010000121.1 GCA_028717025.1 Candidatus Omnitrophota bacterium
GGCAGGCAATATAAAATCCGGTTTCACGGATTATCTTTTACGTGTTCCCGGAGAATTCGCCACTCCTGAGGAGATAAACTCTGTTATCTTAGGCAAACGTAACGGCAACCTTATTTATTTAAAAGACGTTGCCCGGGTGGAGGATAGTTTTAAAGAAGAAACCCGCATCGTGCGCATCAATCGTAAGCAAGGCCTTATGATGATGATCCAAAAGCAGACCGGCACTAATACCGTGCAGGTCGCAACCGTCATTAAAAAGAAATTAGAGGGATTAAAGAAAAATCTTCCCAAAGATGTGAAAATGATCACGGTTATGGATTCTTCCAAAGACATTATCACTTCTCTTGATTCACTTACCTCTACGGTCTGGATAGGCGGGGTTCTGGTAATCCTGGTAGTCTGGTTTTTCCTGCGCCAATTTTTGCCCAGTCTCATCATAGCCCTTACCATTCCTTTTTCGCTCCTTATTGCCTTTATTTATCTTTTCCTAAGCGGTAAGACCATAAATACCATCAGTCTTTCTTCTTTAACTATTGCTATAGGAATGGTCGTGGATAATGCCATTGTCGTTGTGGATAATGTTTATCGCCATTTAGCTAAGGGGGAGCGCCCTCAGGAAGCCTCGATCTTTGGGACGTCTGAAATGTTTTTTGCGATTGCCGCTTCCACCCTTACAACGGTAGTGGTATTTATGCCTATGATTTTTATTACCGGCGTGGTCGGAATAATGTTTGGGGAACTCGCTATCATTGTAACGGTTACGCTTTTAGCTTCGCTTTTTACCGCGGCGACATTCAGCCCGATGCTTTGCTCTCAATGGATGAGAGCCGTTAATGTACAAGCCGAAAGTAAAAATAAAAAGTTTGGTAGATTTTACCGGCTTTCCGAACATTGGTTCACCTCCTGGGAAGAATTCTACGCTCGATGTTTGGGCTGGTGTCTTCGGCATAAGAAATTTGTTATCTTTGGGTTTCTGGGGGCATTTATTTTCAGTTTAACGTTGATCCAATATGTGGGAACCGAATTCATACCTGAAGAGGATTCAGGAGATTTACGCCCCAGTCTAAGCTTAGCCGTAGGTACGCGCGTTGAGGAAACCGACAAAGTTGCCGCGAAATTAGAAAATATTATTGAAGAGACCGTGCCTGAAGCGCAATATATGTACGTAAGTAGCGGACAAGCCGCGGGTATGGGCGCGATAATGGGAGGCCAATCCGGAAGCCATGTTGTTTCAGGGGGAGCAAAGCTGGTGTCGAAGACAGAAAGAAAACGCTCAGTTAAAGAAGTGGCCCAAGTAATTAGAAAAAGAATTAAACAAATCCCGGGAATATTAAAAGCAGATATCTCTACAGGAAACCCCATGGGAAGAGTAATTACCGGCATGGGAGGTAAACAGGTCCAGGTTGAAATTATCGGACACTCTTTTGAAGACACGGATAACTTAGCGCAAAAAATAAAAGAAATCATGGAAAAAATACCCGGAACAATAGATACAAGCATTTCTCGTGACTTGAACCGTCCGGAATTAAAATTAGAAGTCTATCGGGAAAAGGCATCGGCTTTAGGCTTAAATATGCGTACTATTGCCGATAGCGTCAAAACTTTTGTTGAGGGTGCAACTGCTACTCGATATCGCGAGAAAGGAGAAACCTACGATATATACGTGCGTCTTGAAGAACGGTTCCGCACCAAACCCGAGGATGTGGAAAACCTCTCTATAGTTTCTCCTTATACGGGAAAACTGATCAAATTAAGCACCGTTGCCAAGGTTTATGAGACCACTGGCCCGATTGAGATTGAGCGTAAGAACCGTGAAAGAGTGCTTAGGGTTGAATGTAACACATACAAGCGGTCAATGGGAGATGTTATCGAAGACTTAAAGAAGCGCTTAAAGACCATAACCATACCTTCGGATATCGTAATAAATTTTGGCGGCGAGGCAGAAGAACAGGGAAAGGCGTTTAAGGATCTACTTCTTTTGCTGGCTCTGGGTATTATTTTGGTTTATATGGTTATGGCCGCGCAATTTGAATCTTTATTGGATCCTTTTATTGTTATGTTTTCTATTCCCTTTACCTTTACCGGAGTTATTTTGGGATTTATCTTAACCGGTACAACTCTAAGTATTATAACTTTCTTAGGTTTGGTCATGCTTATAGGTATAGTCGTTAATAATGCCATAGTTCTGATTAGCTATATAAATATACTGCGTGCGAGAGGAATGTCGATGATGGAAGCCGTAACTATCGGAGGAAAGGAGAGGCTGCGGCCGGTATTGATGACTACGATTACTACTTTGGCGGGCCTGCTTCCTTTAGCTCTTTCAACAGGCGAGGGTTCGGAGATCTGGCAGCCCTTAGGTATTACCATGCTGGGAGGGCTCAGCCTCTCAACGCTGATCACCATGCTTTTTGTGCCTACGTTGTATGCGGTGTTTGAGGCCAGAGTTAAAAAGAACGGAGGCAAGAAGAAATCATGAAGATGGTGATGATTGCTTATAATGAAGCTATTGATGACGAAGTAATGGAAGTCTTGGAGAATTGTACCTTGGACAATTACACTAAGATAAAAGGTGCTTTTGGTAAAGGTAAAACCAGCGGCACGCATTTGGGCGATGACATCTGGCCCGGAAGGAACAATGTTTTATATGCGGCGTGCGAAGACCGTGACGCAAAACAACTCCTGACCTGCGTGAAAGAATTACGCAAGAAATTGGGTAAAGAAGGCGTTAAAGCTTTTGTGTGGGATTTGGAAGAAGCAACAGAATAAAACCGCTACCAGCAGGCCAGAGGGCCGTGGTTTGGTTTCCTATTGCCAAAGCCACCGGCCAGAGGGCCGTGGTTTGGTTTCAACCAAGCCGAGGCCGTCATCCTTAGAAACTAAATTAGTCTTGTCGAATACTTCGAGAGCGTTGAAATAATCACAATATTTGCCACATACGTTTTTTACAAGGGTTTTTCAAGGAGCCAACAAGCTTCGATGTGGGTTTTTTTTGTAAAATTTCGCTTTTTTAGTGTATAATATATATTAGTTTTTAAAAATTTTATATAGAGTAAGTAAGTACCTGAAAGGGAGGAGCCAGTTATCAAAAGCTCAATGTCCGCTTATCTAAAAAATTTTTTAGCGAGTATCCTTTCTTTTACCTTTCTTGTTTTCTTCCCTTCAAACGCTTTCGCGCAAGAAATCGACAAAGCCCTCTGGTTGTTCCAGCACGAAAATTATGAAGAAGCGCTGCCGCTTTTCCAGGAGCTGCGCGCGCAAGATCCGCAGTCAGCCCAGACGGCTTTTTATCTGGGGCTTACCTATAAAAAGCTGCAGGATTATTTAGCTGCTATTCCTGAGTTGGAGGCGGCTGCAACGTTGCAACCCCCAGCAAAAAATGCCCTTATCGAACTGATCGATCTGCTTTATCAATGCGACAAAATCAATGAGGCAAAACTTCTGCTTGCGCGCGCAAAGCAAGAGTCAGATGCTCCGGCTCAAGTCGCTTTTTTAAACGGCCTGGTGCTGTTAAAAGAAGGAAAGGATATCCCTGCGGCATTACAATCCTTTGAAACCGCAGAGCGGTTAGACCCAGCGCTTACCAAAATCGTAGAATATCAAAAAGCAATCGCCCATATACAGTTAAAGAATTACACGGTAGCCAAAAATACCTTTCAGGGTATCGTCACTCAAGGTCCCGGCTCGGACCTGGCGCGTTTCGCCGATGAATACATCGAGGAACTCACCCGCCGGGAAGAAAGCGCCAAGCCCTTTCATGGGTCTGTCGGCTACGCTATACAATATGACGATAACGTTACCGCCCGGCCCCTGGATGATGCGTTTGTCTCTGACGCGGATAAAAAGAAAGATTGGCGTCATGTCTTTACAACCTACGGTGATTACATCGGTAAAGTCACAGAGAGACTCAGCATAAAAACGGGTTATTCCTTTTACCGCACCAAATATAATGAGCAAGGTTTTTACGATCTTCTCAGCGTCAGCGTCCCCGTGCAACCCATTATTGCGTTTGAAAAAGCAGCGGTCAGTTTTCCCCTGCAGTATAGCTATACCACTGTTGATGACAGAACGTATCTTAAGACTATCAGCGCCGGCAATACCAACAATATCATGCTGCGGCAGGACACTATGCTCCAGACGCAACTGCAGTTTAATCACAAAGATTATGACTGGGCAGTTTTAAATCCCGACGACAACCGCTGCGGCGACGAATACCTTTTCGCTCTGGGAGGTTATCGTTTCTTCGGCCGCAAACTTGACGGGTTTTTTAATTTACGCTACGCTCTCAATTATGAAGATACCAAAGGCAGCAATTGGGGGTACCTCGGAAATCGTGCAACCATAACAGCCGTTATCCCGTTGAACAAAAAACTGCGCTGGAACTTTGTCGCCGACTATTGCAATAAGGCGTTCAGAAAAGACAATACCACGTACAACCAAAAGCGCCGTGACAATATATATACGGTGTCCAATCTCCTGGCCTATAGGATATTCGAAAACACTGAGTTGCAGCTGGAACACATATGGATATATGATGATTCAAGTATCGGAGCATATAAATACCGTAAAAACGTATTTGGCCTGGGCGTCAAATATACATTCTAAATATCTTTATTAGCAAAGGAGATAACCTTATGAAAAAATTCTTAATAACAGGCAGCGCGGTATTGATGCTTACGTTTTTTTGTAGCCCTGTAGTCTTGGCCCAATCGCCCATTGGGACGGTTACGTATCTTGAGGGAGTCGGAGACATCACCAGGAACGATCAGGGACCGGTGAGCCTTAAGGAAAACGATGAAGTATTCGTAAGCGACCGGATCCGGACAAAAAGTTATTCCAAGGCACAGATCACCTTTGCTGATAAAAGCGTGCTCAAGCTTGCCCCCGGCTCCTGCGTAACGATTGAAGAATTCAAAATGTCCGGCGGTCAGAAGAGAGAGTTTGCGCGCTGTAAGCTTAGCCGGGGAAAACTGGAAGCAATTGTCTCTAAGACCGGCAGGCCCGAGACATTTGTCATCGATACCCCCAACGCCAAAGGCGCGGTCAAAGGGTCTGATATCTTTGTCTCATATCTGGGAGGGAGGACCGGGATATTCGTCAAAGAAGGCGCCCTTTCAGTATGGAATCCGGCACTTCCGGATACAAAAGCTACGATTGTAAAAGGTAACTGCGCATTTGTGCCTTTTAATGAAGCTCCCGGTGGAGAGCGTAGCATACTGGACACTGAGATGCTTATTCACAAGAGGGATGTGGAACATGCTTTGGTAAAAAAATGGATCCCCTCAAAAGGGTCTTTTAAAATGAACGCCGTTATCGTCGCGGTTTCCGGGACAGTACGCATATATAAGAAGGAAGCTTTAGACTGGAAGGATGCCGCAATGGATGAAGTCTTTATGGAGGGAGATATCCTGCAAACCGCAATTGACGGGCAAGTCTCCGTGCGTCTTAATAACGGCAACGTTTTGTTTGTTGCGGGTAATACTGAATTAAGCGTTACCACATTACGCTATGATTCGAAATCCGGCA
>JAQUOR010000122.1 GCA_028717025.1 Candidatus Omnitrophota bacterium
TGTAGGCAAGAAAATAAAATGCTTCATTTTTCCTAGAGCCTTGAGCCTGCAACCTATAACCAGAAAGCGGCTTAAGCCGCTTTCTGCAATGCCTGTTCAATATCCGCGATAATATCATCAATATGCTCAAGACCTATGGAAAGCCTGATAAAATCCTCGGTCACGCCGGTTGCACGTTGCTCTTCTTTTGAGAGCTGCTGATGCGTGGTAGTTGCCGGATGGATCGCCAGGCTTTTTGCATCTCCTATGTTGGCAAGGTGCGATATCAATTGAAGTGCCTCGATGAATTTTTTTCCTGCGGCGAGCCCCCCTTTGATGCCGAATCCTATTATGGCGCCTGCGCCTTTTGGAAGATATTTTTTTACTCTTTCTTTCTCAGGGCTGTCATCAAGTCCGGGATAATTTACCCAACTCACTTTTTGGTGCTTTTTCAAATATTTTGCTACGCTCAAGGCATTTTCGCAATGACGTGGAAGTCGTAAATGCAAAGTCTCTAAGCCTTGCAGGAACAGAAAAGAATTAAACGGAGAAACCGTAGGGCCAAGATCACGTAACAACGTTACCCGCGCCTTCGTAATATAGGCTATATTACCGAAAGGTTTCAAAGCTTCAACAAAGTTGATGCCATGGTAGCTGGGATCAGGGTCAGCAATAAGCGGGAATTTCCCGCCAGTCCAATTGAATTTTCCGGAATCAACGATGACACCGCCTAAACTTGTGCCATGGCCTCCGATAAATTTTGTTGCTGAATACACCACGATGTCGACCCCGAAATCAATCGGCCGTAAAATGTAGGGTGAAACGGTATTATCAAGTACAAAGGGTATACCGTTTTTATGCGCTATTGCGGAGATTCCTTCTAAATCGGCAACATCGAGCTTAGGATTGCCGATCGATTCCGCATAGATAGCTTTTGTCTTAGGGGTAATTGCCTTTGCAAGAGCGATGAGATCACCTGACGGAACAAATTTAACAGTAACACCTAAGCGGGGAAAGGTGTAATGGAACAGGGTATACGTACCGCCGTAGAGATTATCAGTAGAAACAATCTCATCGCCAGCTTTGGCAATGTTAAGCAACGCAAGGCTAATCGCTGCCTGGCCGCTGGCTGTGGCCAGCGCCCCCACCCCACCCTCAAGTGCGGCTACTCTTTTCTCGAAAACATCGGTCGTAGGGTTCATTAAACGCGTGTAAATGTTGCCGAATTCTTTTAAACCAAAAAGATCGGCAGCGTGCTCCGTGTCCTTGAATTGATACGACGTTGTCTGATATATCGGCACCGCACGCGAACCGGTGGTAGGGTCAGGCTCCTGGCCGCCATGTAATGCAAGTGTCTCAATTTTCAATTTACTGTCAAGTTTACTCATCGTGTCTCCTTTCTTTTTTAGCTCTCCTTAAAAAACATACTGGGCACTTAAAACAACACCGTCGCCAAGGCCTACTTTCTTTGTCGACTGGTAATCGCCCGCATCCACATACGCCGCAACCAGGGTTAGATTTTTATTAACAAACCAGGCTACGTGCGCATCCCAGTAATTTGCGTTTTTAAAGTCCGCAAAATGAGCGCCCTGTTTATATTCAAAACCCACCGCAACGTTTTTAAGCGGCAGGACATCGATATTACCGAAAAGTGCCTCATCTCTTTCTCTATCGAACCCGAACACGACGTTCACCCGTCCTTTTGTCGAAAGCAACCCTCCTGACAAAAGCACCGGTTTTGGCAGCTGCGTGATCAATTTTGTGGCAACAAGATAATAGTCCAATCCCTCATCGTCAATTCCCGTACCTTGAGCCACATTGGAAGCATGCTTCCAGAGAGCACCTATGGATACTGCCGGCACAAATTTTATGTCGTTATAATTTTCTTTTAGCAGCAAAATTTTTGCTCCGACATTATTCTTATGAATATTCTTGCCGTTAGGAGCAATAGTTTCATAACCATAAGAAAGCTCTAAACGATCAAATAAAGTGTCAGCGACACTAAAGGCTGTCCAATCCACATCCACATCGTCAAGGTTGACGTACCAAACTCCGAATTGCGGCTTATTGATTATGCCTTTGAGCGAAATATTTCCAATTACTCCCTCTCCATCTTCAAAGCTTGTACCGGCAGTATAGGCCAAAGGATTGAATGCTATGCCGCCTACGCCTTCAAGGTTATTTAGGGGAACGCCTGCCTGAGAAAGAGCCGGTGAAAATGCAACGAAACCAGAGATCAAAATACTTACAATAAATCTTTTCATTGGATAACCTCCCGATCATACTTTTTAGCAAGGTTATCCAGTTGACTGGTGATGCCTGCTCTTTATTATTGAATATAAATTATAAATGCTTCCGGTTGGTCCGGTTAATGCACTTGTGACAAGAAAATGGAGCCCCGCCCGGCCTAAGGGCCGGGGTTCCCTGGGCGAAATTCCTCCAAGCAACTCTGCTTTGCCTTCGCTCCGCTCCTGGCTTCGCAGCAGTTATTCTCCAACGCATTCATCCCCTGCCTAAAGGCAGGGGTATTCTGCGAAGGAGAATAAATTATATCCCACCTCCTCCTTCAAGCAGCCAGACATCATCAAAGCGGTCCTTTTGAGTTGTTTCTATCTGGACTATTTTTGAATTGTGGACCACTATGGTTACCGTTCCATATTTTAAAGTATGTATCGTTTCGCTGATGTCTTTTACAATCGCATCGTTTACGATATTTTTATCTTTTATTTTATCCATGATTACTCCTGTATATTGCATATTTTTATTTTATCCTTAAATTGAGTAGATAAACGCTTCTTGTTTTTCTCTTATTCGGTTCGCCAGATCTTCAAAGGTGGTATTATCTACTATACTGGAAATCGCCTCTGACACATTCTGCCATATCGGGCGAAACGCACATTTATAGATGTCACGACAGCCGCAATAGTTTTTCTCAACACAGGTTATCGGTTCAATGGGCCCGTCAACAAACCGTATTATATCCCCTATTTTTATCTGCGAAGGGTGTTTTGCCAAAAAATATCCTCCTACCTTGCCGCGTTTGCTCTCTACAAACCCTCCCCGTTTAAGTTCCAGGAGTACCTGCTCGAGAAACTTTATGGGGATATCAGCTTCTTTAGCTAACTCATGGATCGTTACCACTCCACTGCCATAATGTAAAGCTAAGTCCAGTATTGCCTTTAATGCGTAGTCACCCTTATATGTTATTCGCATATTTCCTCCTATATATACTATCTCTATAAACTTAGTAGAGTATACAATATATTCTTGGCATTGTCAACCTCTTTTTTAAAAATTTTTTGAAAGCAAGAGAGGGGTGCCTTAAAAACCAGGCGCCCCTCTCTTCAATTACGGGAAATGTCCAATGAGATCTTCATTCAACGGCTTAAAGCAGGAGCTGTCTTTTCTTGCTTAAGAAGGGTTTTAATTTGGGCAGCGACCTTACGGCCGGAGAAAAGCATACCCGCAAAGGTTGGGCCCATTCTCGGTATTCCATACGCAGTCGCTGCTGCCATGCCGCATACAAAAAGTCCGGGATGGATTTCTCCCGTTTTCTCTACCACCATATCCTCTGAAGTATTAACATCCATGGGCCCATAGGTTTTCAATTCCAGAATTTTTCTCCTCTCTAAACTCTTTACCACCCAGGCGTCGTGGCCTGTTGCGTCAACCACCGCGTGCGCCTCAAGAGCAATAGGATCAACGCAGGTAATCTGACGGGGAAGCGCTGAAACAGGAGACCAGTTGATCACCGCCCCTTCGACGCGGTTGTTGCGATATACAACGTCGTCAAATTTAGTAAGATTTAAAATTTTCGCTCCGGAATCGCAGGCAGCGGAAATTAACTTCGAGCAGGCACTTGGCCCGTCGCTTATGAATAAACCCTTCTCCACTTCCCTGAAAGGAATATGCAATTCGGTAAGTATCGTATCAGCAGGAGCGCGAAAGGTAAGCGTGTTCATAAAATACCCTCCCACCCAGAAACCGCCGCCGATGTAATTATTACTCTCTATGATAAGCGTTTTAAGGCCGGCTGAAGCTAGATCCCGCGCTGCGATAAGGCCGCTGGGTCCTGCGCCGACAATAATCACATCCGAAACAATGTAATCGTTAAACCACTTCGTAAATTCTCCTACAATTGCTCTGCTAATCTGCGCTTCTGATATTTTGCTGAACATGTTTACCTCCGGTTTTCTAACAGGTTAGATCCTTTTACTTAAAATCTCATTGGCCTTAGACCACGCTCATTGCCCCGCGCCAGAGATTGCTTCGCAATCGCAATGCGGGGTTAATTCGGCTACGCACCTTTTCTATCGCTTCGCTCTGGAAAGGTTGCTGCCTCATTAAAACAACAAACCCTTATGCATCAGCATAAGGGTCAACCAAGAAAACATTCTCCTCACCTCCCTCCGTCCCGTAAAGTTTTCAGCCACGGGACGTCTCGTGGTCGCACGCGCGACTTTACGAGACGCTGGTATTAACCAGATCATTCTCCTTCGCTTAAAGCCTTTCGGCTTTAAGCTTCGAAGCAATGACCCCAGCGAAGCCATAAAATAATTTACCGAAAGTATGGCATAGCAGGGTCAGGTTCATCGGGTAATCCACAATACGTGGAACTCTCAGGCCACTTTAGTGACCTCCCCGTTATAATATATATAGGTATCAATATACAACTATCGCGGTTATTTAAGCATAATTAACCGCGTTGTCAATCTCTTTTGATGCCCGGGTCTCTTTAGCTGCCCAGTAATACTTTTATTTTCGTGCGCAGCTCGTTTAAATCAAAAGGTTTTATCATTCGACAATTTATATTTAACTTCTGTATAGACTCTTCTTCGTTTTTTTGAGAAAGTGCCGTAATCAATATGATGGGGATATTCTTATACTGCTCGTCGTTTTTAAGCATACGGATAACATGGTCTGCGTTGAACTTCGGCAGCATCATATCGATAATGAGCAGGTTGGGCTTTTCGCGATATACTGCGTCTATGGCCTCCTGGCCGTCGGCAGCGGTAACTACTGCGTATCCGCATAATTCAAGTCCCATCTTAGTCGTTTTGATTATGTCCGGCTCATCATCAACGAGTAATATCTTTGCAGGTTTTTTTTCCACGTAAAGCCTCTCCTTTGTTAACTTAAGATGTCCTTGATATGGAATTTTAATCGCTCAAGATCAATGGGTTTTTCAAGGAATTCCACAATTCTGCTTTTGGCGGCAATATGTTTGCTTGCCCAGTCATCCATGCCGGATATGACGATAATGGGTATGTTTTGATACTCCTCTTTCGTTTTTATTTCTCTGGCGACTTCAAACCCCTGTTGGCCGGGTAGACGTAAATCCAGTAATAAAAGGTCGGGCCTGACCTGCGCTAATTTTTTAAGGCCCTCTTCTCCCGTCAGCGCCGTATGCACTTCGTAGCCTTCTGATTTTTAAGCAATCGAAAGCGTGATAAGTATGTCCGGTTCGTCATCGATAATAAGTATTCTTTTCTCCATAGTATCCTCCTTGTTTT
>JAQUOR010000123.1 GCA_028717025.1 Candidatus Omnitrophota bacterium
GGTAAATCGTCATCGCAGAAAAACCATACATATTTGCCTGCTGCCTTATTGACCAGCAGTTCAAAATTTTTATCTGATCCTAGATTTTGCGAATTACGGTAATACCGTAGGAAATCATATTGATGCGCTATTTGTCGTACCACATCGGAAGTGGTATCGGACGACGCATTATCAGAAACAATTACTTCTATGTCCTGGGTGTGTAATAAAGCTATCTGTTTTGTGAAAGCTTCCAAAGCTTGAGCTAAATATTTGACTCTATTCCAAGTGGGGATCGCAATGGTGAGTAAGGGGCTCATCTTATTGGCGATTTCTTCATTCAAAAAATATGTGATTCACTGGTAACGGATAGCGGTGGAAAAGAATCAAAGCATTGCGCGATATGGGCCAACATCTCTTTAGTGATGCCCGGGTACACGCCTATCCAAAAAAGATTATTCATTACTAAATCGGTATTTTTCAACCCAAAAGGGATCCTGCATCGTATGCCTGCGTAGGCCGGTTGTCGAGTCAGATTTCCGCCAAAAAGCATTCGTGTGGCGATTTTATTCTTTTCTAGATATTCCACAATTTCATTTCGCGTAAATGGCGCGGTTCCTCTAACCAGCAACGGGAAACCAAACCACGCAGGCACAGAATTTTTTACCGGTTGTGGCAGGACAAAATACTTCTCATATTTTTCTAAATGACGATACAGGTAGTCAAAATTTTGCTTTCTTACGTGAAGGAATTTAGATAATTTTTTTAATTGCGCACAGCCGATTGCTGCCTGCAAATCGGTGATTTTTAGATTGTAGCCGATGTGCGCATAACTATATTTGTGATCATAGCCAAAGGGAAGTTTGCCCAGTTGTTGTCTGAATCTTCTCCCGCAGGTGTTATCATGTCCTGCTTCGCACCAGCAATCTCTGCCCCAATCCCTGAAAGAAAGCATGATTCTTCTTAAAAGCGAATCATCCGTTAAAACTGCACCCCCCTCTCCGGTAGTTATGGTATGAGCGGGATAAAAACTACAAGTTGCAATGTGCCCGAAGGTCCCCGTATAGTGTCCCCCATATTTCGATCCGAGTGCATCGCAATTGTCTTCAATAAACCATAGTTTATATTTTTTAGCCACGCGTAAAATCTCCTTGATATCTGCCGGGTTTCCAAGTGTGTGCGCGATAAATATAGCTTTTGTTTTTTTTGATATGGCCCGTTCAATTTTATCGACCTCAATACCATAAGAACCAAGCTCGACATCGATAAACACCGGGATCAAATTATTCTGGAGAATCGGGTTTACGGTAGTTGGAAATCCGCATGCAATAGTGATCACTTCATCTCCCGGTACTAATGCGCGTTTTTTCAGTAGCGGGGAGGTCAACGCCGAAATTGCGATCAGATTGGCCGACGACCCGGAGTTAACAAGATCGCAATGTTTCGCACCAAGAAAAGTCGCAAGTTTTTTTTCGAATTCATGTGCATATTTTCCCGCGGTGAGCCAAAAGTCGAGTGAAGCATCGACTAAATTAACTAATTCGCGGTCATCAAATACCCTGCCCGCATAATTAATATACGTCTTTCCGGGGATAAAGTGTTTCGATTGTGACGCCGCATGATATTCCTTGATCTTAGAGAATATTTCTCTTTTAATTATTTTCTTTAAACTCATAGCGTGGCTTCCCCCTTGGTTATGTGGTAGCGCGTGCCCCTACACCCATTTCGATAAAACTCCGGCATGTTTGTTTCTATGCAAAAATACAAAATTTGTCTCAAGCGTATCATCCGTAACGCATTCTATTCGTTGTAAATTATTGACATGAATAGTATGACAATCGTATCCAAGTGTGGTAAACAATCTGATAGTATCGTTAGGGTGATAATTGAATTTTTTTGACCACTTCCTAAGCATTTCAGAAAATATTATCGGCGTATACTTCTTAATTGTCTCGATTCCCCCCTCAAAAACAAGCTTTTCTGCTCCTTCAACGTCACATTTTATAAAATCCAACCTATCAATACCGAGCGATGGGAAAACATCATCAAGTTTCTTTACGGCATATCTAACATTGGTGGTGCTTTTACTTTCACGCAAATTTGCCATCGATGAAGCACCGCACCATTCTGCATCAAGGAAAAAATCAAATTCACCGTTTACGTTTGATAATCCAAAATTAAATGCATTCTTGATCTGCTGTTCATTCAAAATTAAATTTTTGACGAGTTTATTATATATCTCAGGTATCGGCTCAAATGAAAAAACTGTAATACTTTTTCCTTTTTTCAGCCAATTTAAAGTATACCAGCCTATATTAGCGCCAATGTCCAGCACCACATCATCATTTTTGACGCTATTAAAAAGAAACTTTTCCTCTTCCGATTCATATGAGCCGAAATTTAAAAATGTAAAAGGCACGGAAGTCATATCATGGGAGACAGAAACCATGGTAATTTGAAGACCATTGCTTAAAAAATTAAAATAAACATCGTCATCTTTTATGGTTATATCCGAGATGGTGCTTTTGTTAATAAAATCGGCATATTCATATAATACTTTATGAACATCAAACATGCGCTTCACGTACTCATATTTATCGATTTTGTTATTTAAAAAATCTGATCTGTTCTCCTTTAACATATTATGGCATCCTTATTGATAAAATTTTTGTTGCTCTATAAAACCTCTCACAAACCGGTCATGGGTGTTGCTTACACCGTCAATGTTCTATTGAATCAAAGAAGACGGCAGTATTGGTTATGCTTCAACGACAGTCTTAAGAGAGGCTTCTACTTGGAAACACTGCGCCCCTTTAAGAGCCTGATCGATGTCTTAAAAAAATGCGTGTTTTTTAATTTCTTAAAGACCTTATATTGTAATACCCTCTCAAAAGGAGAATTTACAATCATAAGCGAGATCAGCAGCGGCCGGGTCTGGGCGTTTCTCAACAGTCGTATAAAATTTTTGGCGACCCAGCGGTACTCTTTTTGTTTTATCGCTTTGTCGAAATTAATACTACCGAGCTTATCCTGAAGCAACAACGATAAGATATTTACTTCCGGGCTGCCTCGGAAATCGCTGACCCTTTGCGGGAATTTTTCAATGATATACGGCAAACTGATTGCGGCGCCTATGTTCCCAAAAAGCTGAGGACTATAGCGCAGATTGGAATACTCGTCATCCGCCATGGCAAGCGGTTCTCTGTATAACAGGAGAGAGTGACGGCTTGATATATGGAAAATATACAGCGTTAAAGTTAAAAAATACCAGCCGGTACCCACGTAGGGTTTCAGAAACGATATATCGTTCTCATTCAAGATTTTCCGCTCAAGAATACACATTGAGACTTTTGGCCACTTGGTTATCGCGTAAACGGCCTTTTCGTCATCGGTAACCACCTCGGTACGCTGGACAATATCAAAGAAGGGATGCGGCGCGTTAGGCTGAACGAATGCAAAAAGCATAGCTGAAGGATAATAGCCTCTAAGGGAATTGAACACCTCTGCGATCGCATTGTTAATGGGGATATCGTCGTCGCCGAAAAGCCATACATATTCGCCGCGGGCGTTCTTATATAAAAAATCGACATTCGCGTCGCCTCCGATATCGCGTGAATGCCTATAATATCTTAGGCTACTGCCAAAAAGTGCTTTATACTCGGCGACTACACTTTCAGTGTGGTCCGGAGAACAATTATCCGCAATAAAAATTTCAAGCTTACTCTTTAAATCAAAAAGTTTGAATTCCTCGCCGAACGCGTCTAAGAGCCTTCTAAGCTTATCGGCTCTGTTGAAGGTAGGAATACAAATAGATAAAAAAGTTTCATCAAGCATACGACCGTAATGATTGGAATGTATCCTTAGAAAATGGTGGCTCTCGAAAACCTCTCTGGTTCATCGCTCTAGAGAGAAATATTTTGTAAAAGTGGTTTTGATTCTTCAATGATACAATCTAAAGACGAGAACTTCGGATGATACCCTATGCTTTGCGCTCTTCGATTATTCGAATAATAGATATCTTTATCCCCTGTTATATTCGAAACCTTCGCGCGGTCTTCAATGGTATATTGGAGCCCATGCTTTTTTTTAAAATAATCTATAATCTCAAATGTAGTCGTCGGCCTTTTGCTATAAACATCAAACGCATCGTTAAAGGTATGTTTTTTGATACACTTCTCGACCAACGCGAATAAATCTTTGGGGTGCGCGTAATCACGCATTACGTTTTTCGAGTTGATTATCAATTTCTTTTTGTTTTGAACGCACTGGATTATCTCGGCAATAAAATAATTTGTTTCTATATTTATAAATCGGCTGAAATAGGCGAATACTCGTAGATCAACGATATTGAACTTGTTGAATGCGCGATGTTTTGCTTCAGAATTTATTTTTGCTATTCCATAATACTGTGATGGTTGTATGCGATTAACAGCAAGTTGAAGATAACTGCTTTCATCGACTGGGCTGTTAAAATCAGTGCCATACACGGCTCCGCTACTAAAGTTTAGGTAAAACGTCGAGGGGTAGTTTTTAAGATAGTCCAATACGAGATTGTCAAAAGTCTCCGTTAAGCTAAAAATTGATGAAATTTCGTTTTTTAGTTTATCCGGATCACCAATGCCCACGCAATTGAGGATAACATCATATCCGTTATCGTTTATTTGTTTAAAATCAAGGACTTTGATTTCTCTCTTACCGTCAATACCCGCAAGAAAGTTGTGTAAACGCTTCGGGGAACGTGCAAAAAGAAAAAGACTATACCTTTCATCTTGCATGAAGTTACAGATCATACCCTTGGCGATATGTCCCGTTGCGCCTAGAATCGCAATTCTTATGCTCATATGCGTAAATTATTTTCGTGAATGAACGGATAAAAATATTTCTTCTTTCCGTGCGGATGCATTACAGTCTGAGAATAAAATCGTATCTGTTCAAACTGATTTTTTAATCACACGGTGGATCCCGTAACGTATCTTACAAGAAACTTCTGATTGTTCGCCTGAATCCTTCTTCCAATAAATAATGCTGTTCCCAGCCAAGGCTTTTAAGCTTTGCGCTATCAAGACAGATCCGCGGCGTCTTGCTTTTTAGATATCCTTCTGGTTTCATCTGTTCATTTATTTCTATGCGCAAATTTTTTTCTGGAAACAATTCAACTAACAGACGCGCGAGGTCACCGATGCTTATCTCTGTAATTTTGTCGCCGACATTGTAAGCCTGGGCATTATTCCCTTTAAAAAGTACCGTAAAAATCCCTACTATGGCATCGGCGAGATAGCAAAACGTTCTTTTTGCGCTTCCGCTACTTTTCATTATTATGTTTCTATTGTGTATCACATCGGATACGAAATCCGCGTGGACCCTGCCGTCATCGAGCCTCATGCCGGGACCGTATGTATGTCCCGGCCTTACGATTTTCGTAGGCACTCCGTACTGATGACTCCAGCATACGCATAGCGTTTCTCCGGCTCTTTTGCCTTCGGCATAGCATGAACGGACCAAC
>JAQUOR010000124.1 GCA_028717025.1 Candidatus Omnitrophota bacterium
ACCTTTCTCTCCCGTACGGATACGGATACATTCTTGTAAATCTAAGATAAATATCTTTCCATCACCGGTCTCCCCTGTCTTAGCTCCTTTAACGATGGCTTTGACGGTAGGTTCGATAAAATTATCGTTCACTGCAATTTCCAGGCGGATTTTCCGCAGAAGATTGCCTGTCTCTTTCGCTCCGCGATAAACTTCAGTAACCCCTTTTTGCCGGCCGTGTCCTAACACTTCACTTACGGTAATAAGATTCACCTGCGCCTTGTAAAGCTCCTCTTTTACCTCTTCCAACTTGTATGGCTGGATAATGGCGATGATTAGTTTCATGAAACCTCCTTTTATAATAGAAGCGGAACACCGCGGATAGTTACGCGGAACCACGCGGAAATTCAGCGTTTATCCGCGTTTTAATCCGCGTGTATCTGCGTTACTCCAAGACCGTATACGCCCTCTCGCGATGCTGGGTAAGATCGAGTCCAATAAGTTCATCTTTTTCGCTGACTCTCACGCCCATTACCGTATCAACTATTTTGTAAATAATAAAGGTAGCAACGGATGCATAGAGAACGCTGATCAACACGGCAACTAACTGAATCAAAAATTGCTGTGGATTACCAAAAAATAAGCCGTTCGCCCCTGCGGGATTTACTGCTTTAGAAGCAAATAACCCCGTTGCCAAAGCACCCCAGATACCGCCGACGCAATGAACGCCGAAGGCATCCAGCGAATCATCATAACCGAATTTAGGCTTCATAATACTGACCGCAGTAAAACAGAAGACGCTCACCAAAAGACCTATGACTATCGCCGGTATCACGCTGACGAACCCGGCAGCCGGTGTTATCGCCACAAGCCCTGCGACAGCGCCGCTGGCTACTCCAAACATCGTAGGCTTACCATTGCGTAACCATTCTAAAAGCGCCCAGCTTAAACCCGCAGCCGCGGCAGCAGTGTTTGTCACTACAAACGCATTAACCGCTAACCCGTTGGCACCTAAGGCGCTGCCCGCGTTAAAACCAAACCATCCAAACCAAAGCAGGCCCGCTCCCAATACGATAAAAGGTAAATTATGCGGCGCCGGCGTATTAGTCTCTAAATTCTTTCTTTTGCCGATTACAAAAGCAGTTACCAATGCGGCAATCCCGGCGTTTATATGCACTACCGTGCCGCCTGCAAAATCAAGTGCACCCATGCTGCGCAGCCATCCTCCCATGCCCCAAACCCAGTGGCATAAAGGATCATACACAAAAGTGGCCCACAGTACCGTAAAAACTATGAATGAAGAGAATTTCATCCTTTCGGCGAACGCTCCAATGATTAATGCCGGAGTAATTATTGCAAACATTGCCTGAAATATCATAAAGGCCTGATGCGGGATGGTTGCAGCATAATCCGTATAGGGCTCAAGACCCACACCGTGCAAACCGGCCCAGCTAAAACCTCCCCAGAATCCCTTTCCCGGAGCAAACGATAAGCTATAGCCGAACAAAACCCATTGAAGGCTTAACACCGCCATAATAATAAAGCATTGCATCAAGATACTGAGCATATTTTTCTTTCTCACCATACCGCCATAAAAAAATGCCAAGGCCGGGGTCATCAAAAGGACCATGGCCGAAGAAATCAGAACCCAGGCAGTATCGCCCGTATCGATTTTTACAGTTGGTAACGCATCCTGCGCACACACAGTCATAACTCCAAGCCAACAGAAGAATAACCCCATCGTCACGATACTCAAAACCTTTTTCATACGACCTCCTTGCATTTGCAAATAGCCGCTAATACACGGCATTGTTTCATCTATGGCTAAAAGTTAACATCCAGCTGTATAGTGGCAGTATCGGCCAAATTGTGATTGTTATAAAACTGGTATCCTACCAAGACTGCTGTGCTTTTAGTGAACTGCCATGAAAATCCCACATTCATTGCGCCATACGCAGACTCTGTTCCTTGATATTCCGCACAGACCCAAAGCTTATCGCTTATCTCAGAGATGGTTCTTTCCCACGCCAACAAAATGCCATCTGCATCTTTTTCGCCATTTTTATCCAAAAGTAGCTTGTCATTGCCCCAGAAATATCCGACAGACATCCTCCCTAGTGAAAAATCTTTAACAGAAAAAGTCTTCGCTGCTTTTAGATACGTGACATCATAATTGGTTTTATTCCTCCTGGTGCCCACGTCATACACACCGACAGCCAAAGCGGGAAAATATTTCCCAAAGGCATCCTCAGGGACGCCAAGCTTACTATTAAAATACATAGGATAATCATCCAAGTCGCCTAGGCCCGTCTTGTAATCAAAGCCGGCTTCAGCATTTAATTTTTTGAAAGGAAGAAGCCCAAAGGTTAAACCTGTATTGGTAATCGCATTGGCCCTTGTACCGTCGGCATTACGTTCAGCCGGTATGTAGACATCAGCAGTGATATGACCCGTTTTAAAGGCTTGAACGTCGGTGGATGGTGCCCAGATATGCGTCGAGGCTGTAGGATATGCCCGAGGTAAAAATAAACAACTTATTACCGTCACAAATGTCACCGCCACGCTTCTCACTTTACGTACACCCATCGTCCCCTCCTTTTTAGAGTATAGCTGCATCATTTCTTTCTCCTGTCCTTACCCTGACACAATCCTCAAGCGGCATAATAGCGATTTTTCCGCTGCCAAATTGCTCATCGCGGCACGATTTGATAACAGCATTCACCACCTCCTGCGCCTGCGCGTCCGTAACGTACATCTCTATTTTCGTTTTAGGCAAGAACAGATAATTTTGGGGCCGCGTTACCTCTCTGCCAAACCCCTTTACCTCAGTAACAGTCAAACCTGCAATGCCCAACAGCAATAATTCATCAGTAAGTTCTTTTAATTTTTCCGGCCTGACAATACATTCGATTTTTTTCATAAAAACCTCCAAAAAAACAAAACGTCTTTGCATCCACATAAAGGATTCAAAGACGTCTCTGTCCTAAAACAAGAAAGCCGTTCTCTCGAGAACGGCTTTGTTTTTACACAACAATGTGTCTTATCGGCTACGTCGTTACAAGTAAAAATGTTTTGCGTTTGGTAACTATTTTAGAAATTCTTTTTTTAGTTCTCCGCATTTGCTCCGTATCTTTCCAAGGAGCTTTACTACCATAACATGAGAAATACCCAGGCGCTTACCGATCTCTCGGGTAGTAAAATCTTCCAGATACAAAAGTAGCACCTCTTTTTCGCGAGCGGTAAGTAACCGTTCGGCGTCGTGCTGCAACACCGCAATGGCGGAAGACTGAAAAACGCCGATACTTTCCACAGGCAGAACATCTTCAACGGTATCATGTTCTTCGTTGATGTTTTTCTCCAGGCTGATCGAATGGTGATCCAGCCGCGTATAGGTTTTGCGAATGTAATTTTTCAGAAAGAAAAGGCATCCTTGCAAAATATAGCTTTCGGTTTTATCCTGCAGTTGATTATTTGTGTGTTTTTTCCAGAGCTCAAACAAAGCCTCCTGATAAAGGTCGTCATCGTTAAAAGAGGTATATTTACCATCAAGCTTTACGGCTATCCCCCTTAATTTAGGCCTTATCCTTTTCACTAAATCATCAAAATTTATTTCACCTATCTTCATAATTCTTAGTTTATTTATACATTATTGCTAAAAAAGGTAAACCGTGTAAGTCCTCTTTTTAATGACTTATTTCGCACAAAATAAAAAACCCTTCTTCAAGCATATCAATGCTTAAAAAAGGGCTTCATCGCCTAACTGAAACTTCAGTTTTACAAGCTTCGTAGCTTGAAAAATTGTCGGGTTGAATTACGTCGGCTGCATCGGCTCAAAAAAAATCCCCAATCTTTCGATTGGGGCAACACTGCCTTTTTAACCTCGTTGTTAGATACTATGTACCATATAAAAATGATTTTGTCAAGCTTTGCTGCCTCTTTTGTTTGAAACGCCGGATTTTCTGCAATACAATAGCTACATTTTTTTAGTTATACTGAATTTTCCTCCTCCCAGTATCATAAGCGCAATGCACAGACAAATAAGCACAAAGTTATATTCAAAACCGCCGGATTGAAGAAAAAATCCTTTGCTCAGATGCACGCTCACCATGGCAACGAGCATGAAAATCGCAATAAAAGCAGAAGCTATCCGCGTACCAAACCCGATGAGCACGCATAGCCCTCCAAAAAATGAAGTGCTCGCTGCAATGGCTGCCCAGAATAATGCCGGTTTAAATCCTAAACCGGAAAGTGACTGTGCAAATCCCGCAACGCCGGGACCACCGCAGCATCCGAATAACAGCTGCGCTCCATGCGCTAAAAAAACTACACCGAGACAAACCCGTAACACTAAAACAGCCAAGTCTTTCATGACGCACCTCCCTTAAACGACAGAAGCGGATTGCGAAGATATTTACGCTGAGTTTTTCCGCGTTTATCCGCTGCGTGTTCCCGCTTCCAAGTTCTTATCTGAGTAGATCCCTCAGCAACCCCCATTGATTTTTAAAACTACACGTTCGATAAATGCACATCAAAAAATGCAATATCGTAGAAAGACGCCCTTTACAGCGCAACCCAAAAACTATTCCACAGCTCCTATCGTTAGCCATGGGAACAAGGTAACCAAGATCAAGCGGTATGTATGTCTTTAATTTTCTTCCTTCCATGCTGCGTAACACATTATCTGCGGCGCAGAGACCCTGCATGATTGCAAATTGCACTGCCATACGCAAAAAACTGTCATGGTAAGAAAAAAGAGCGGCATCGCCAATGACAAAACACCGATCATTCAGACGCAAATGTCGATCGACCCTGATTCTGCCTTGTGGATTTTTTTCTACGGCCAAATTCTGAATAAAAGCAGAAGTTTTTACGCCGGCAGCCCAGAGCGTAAAAGCATTATCGAATTGTACACCTCCTGAAACGTACACGGAGCCGCCCTCTATCCTTTCTATTGCGCTATTGGTAACAACATCGACATTTAATCGTTTTAAATTTTCATGAACATACTCTTTCATCCACTGCGGCAGTTGCCCTAAAATCGAAGGTGAACGTTCAATGATGACCACTTTCCCGTTCTTCTTTGTTCTCGCAAGAAATAAACGTATGTTTGTTGCTGCCTCAATACCCGTATAGCCGCCGCCGCTTACGATGTAGTTATTGAACTGATTTTGCGTTATAGCGCTGCGTATGGTACGCGCGTCGGCAACATTATCTAACGCGTAGGCGGACTGCCTTATGTTTTCATTACCGTAAAAATTAGTTTCTGTACCGCTGGCAATCACCAGATAATCGTACGGCACAACACCCCCGGTAGTAAGAATCTCTTTTTTTTCTAAGCTAAGAGCCGTAACTTCGCTGACGATAAAACGAAGGTCTCTCTTCTTTACCATTACATCTATAGGGCAGGAAAGAAACTCTGGCGTTATTGCGCGGCCAATGGTATCCGGTAATAGAGGTAAAAAATCAAAGTTTGCCTTTCTGTCAATCAGGAGATCGGAA
>JAQUOR010000125.1 GCA_028717025.1 Candidatus Omnitrophota bacterium
CAGGCCGCAGAAGGGGCAGGGGATGCCGGTAAAGAAGCGGAAAAGACATAAGGGTATCTTAGGGCAAAGAGCGAGGAAATCTATTCTTAAAAAATATAGGGCTATTCCTGAGGCGAGAGAGCAGAACAGTATGGCAGCGATAATGCTCCGTAAGATTAAAGAAGAAGAGATTTCCTTTAATGTATGCAATTTTTCAGACTATTTTCCAAAATAACTCTTAGTTTCCGGTTTTATCCAAAAAATAAGCAGAGGAATCGTTATCGGTAAACAACAGCAACTTGTCATTCCGATGCAGATCAATACCAGATCGTAAACCCATGCTCCTGGTCCGGGTTTAAGAAAGGGCGCTATCGCATAGGCAACAAAAAAAATCAACCCAAAAAACATGTAAAGCGGTCCCGTTATTTTAGCGTCGAGTTGCTTCTCGGAAGTATACTGGGCGAAATGAGGCAATAGTAAGCCCATACCAAAAACAAATAGGTACAACACACACATTAGAATGCAATATGTTACAAACCAGGGGTAAACTTTTGGCTTTTCGTTCTGTAACTCCATGCATACCTCCTTGTGTTTATTGTGAATTAAACGATTTTATATAACACACAACGATTATCTTTTAGCTCTGATCGCTCTATTTTTATATTGCTCGTGCAACCATCAAGACATTCCAGGTATTTTCATCCGGTTCGAGGTCAAAATCAGGGAATGCACCAATGCGAATTAACTCAAATCCTGAGTTTTTCAGCAAAATCTCTAGCTCCCGGTTAAAGAAGAAACGCATCGAGTGTTCTTCTTTTATTCTCTGAGCTATTTTATTTTTATGAATTTCCAGGGTTTGCATTTGTACTTTGCAGATTTTGTGTTTAATATCTAAATCACCGGAGGAAGTCCGCAAAATTGTCTTACCTTTGACTTTTATCGTTCGGATACGTTCGTCAGGCCGCTGCGCTAAAACTGCCGGACCATACCAGAAATCCGTTATAAATAAACCACCCTTATGTACATGCAACCTGGCGCATTTCAGCGCGGCTGATACATCATTGTTTTTCACTTGATAGCTTAATACTGCAAACATCATCAATGCGGCGTCAAACACCTGATTTAATCTCAATTTTTTAATATCTGATTTTTTGAATGAAATACGCAGACCTTTCTGCCGCGCTTTAAGTTTGGCACGCTTAAGCATGTCACCAGAATGGTCAATCCCAACAACGCTATAACCTCGGCTTGCTAATGGAATTGCGTGGTTGCCGGTTCCGCAGCCAAGATCTACAATCGTGCGAACAGGCTTTGTGAGATATTTCTTGAAGAGTCGTTCCAATATATCACACTCTGCTGAATAATCCTTGTTTTGATATACCACATCATACAATTCTGCGTAGTCCTTCCCAAGCGCTCTACTCATTTCAACACCACCTTTGACTGTATTATTGAGTTGTTCAATCTGCCCGTCGGTTAACGATAATCCTGATGACAGGTAAAGTCCGTGGCAAGCACGAAGTTCTGCAATAAGGTATTTTCCCCTTTGAACAGATTTTTGTCGTAACACCGGTTGCGCAGGTATCCCCATATTGGAATCATTTAAAAGAGCTCTTTTTCTTTCAAGCCGGTATATGGCCCCTGTTTTACTTCGACAAATATTGTATCTTTTATCATTCGAAGGCCGTGCCCGCCGGAAACGAGGATTAGTATATCGCCCTGCCGTAGCTTGCGGGTTGTAACGAGTTCCCGCGCGTCATTGTAAATATCAACTTCACAGTGTCCCTTGCGAATGATCAATACTTCGGATGTCCCTACGATGTTGCGTTTAAGCGGGAGATGTACATGCGAAGTAACTCTGCCGCCTTTTGGGTAAACAACAAATCCAACCTGCATGTTGAGTTCCGGAGGAAACGGAAATGTAGTTTTTTCCAATTTTATTTCTGTACGAATAATATACGCTAATGTTTTGCCTTTCCATAATATGTTTTCAATATTTTCCATAACAATCACTCCTTCTTCGGCGATAACCCTTAATCATGTTAGTTTGATTATAAAAAATTCAACGTAATCTGTCATAAAATACCTATCATTAGAAATAAAAACGAGTACTAAGGTAAATAAATTTATCAGCGGTCATACGTTTTTCCTTTACCGTAAGCGTTTTGATGCCATCGCTCTAGTATTTCGTAGTACCATTCAAGATAACTGTTTACCTGTTGCATAAGATCAAAACGTTGACGTGCAGTTTCGGCCGCAGCCAATGAAAATTTATGCCTTAAGTCAGCATTAGATAACAACAATTCAAGCCGCGCCGCCACAATTTCTACGTCCTTAGGCGGCACCAAAAAACCGGTGGTTCCATCGACCAACTGTTCTGGGATTCCACCCACCGCTGTTGCCACTACCGGTATACCACATGCTAAAGCCTCTAATATCGTGTTAGGGAAGGTATCAGCCTTTGCCATGTGGATATAGCTATCAGCAGCTTGATAGTAACGCGCTACCGCTTCAGGTTCTTTCTGGTAAGGTACAAAACGCACTTCCAAACGTTCAGTTCTTTCCCGTGGAGCATTTTCACCAAGGGCAATAAAAATAATTTTTTCTTTAATCAGGCGTCCGGCAACCAAAGTGATAACAGCTCGCATGGTCTCGTAATCTTTCCATGGGTTCTTTCGAATGCTGTTTGCGGTAAAAAGAACTACTTTTGCATCTTGCGGAATATCTAATGCCGCGCGGACAGCCTTTTTATCAGCGGGATGAAAGATGGATAGGTCAACGCCGGTAGAAATAACCCGCGCTTCTCTAACGGCTGCGCCAAGCATGGACTGTTCTACCTTCTTCATTAACCATCGGCAAGGAGTGGTCACATAAAGAGAGCTATCGGCGTATATTTTTAGCTTTCTTCGCCAATTATACGCAGTAGCATCGCGCCGAACAGCGGGATAAATTGTTAAATCAGGACATTGACCGCAACCGTTCATCCAACGTTTACAATCAAATGATTGGGCGCAATGCCCCGTGAGTAACCACATATCTGCAAGCCTTACTACTACCGGAAATTGTCGGCTAAGCCAGGGCAATATTCTTAGGTCGAAGTATTTACCATGCAGATTGTTACAATGAATGAGATCCGGCCGTTCCGGAAGTAACTTAAGAATATAACGGTTCCCAAAAAAATCGAAATCTTCTATTCCTAAAAAACGCGCTATTTCCCGTTTCGGTTCAGCTATCGACGTGAGGAAGTGATGCAAACGCCACGAACCTCGCATCCCGTCAGTCAGACGTATAAATTTGACGGCAACTTTTCGCCAAAATTTAGTCCAGATACTGCGATGTTGATCGTTAGGGATCTCAAACACATTGCGATCCGTACTTTTCTTAAAGCCAACCGCAAACCAAGAATCATGGCCATGTTGATGATACGCTTGAAATAAATTTCGTCCTACCTTTTCAGCGCCGCCGCCGATGTCTGTGGTATTGAATTGCAGGATTTTTAAACGTTGTTTAGGTTTAGTCATTAAAAAATTATTTTCTACTTACGAGGTTTTTAAGTTTTTCGCGTAACCAGCCAATAGTGCGCAGAAAGCGACGGCCGCGGCCATCTGCTTTCGCAGGAACTTTTCCATCCATATGATTGATTGTTGCCGCGCAGGGTTTCTCCAGCTCCCGACTAAGCATTTCAGAAATGGTTTGTCCGGTTTTCTTGCGCAACAGATATTTCCAAATGAGCAAGTGCTTTCGCGCATATTCGTGCCACGTCCAAGATGATACAGCACGCGCCAAATTTTTTTTCTCTTCGATAATTTTTAAAAATATCTTTTCCAGTTCTTCGATCTCGTTGAAGGCATAGGTAATACCTCCCGGCGCATCGAGGTGAAAACCTTGGGGAGTGACAATCGTCGGGATACCTGCGGCCAAAGCATCAACAAAACCCATAGAGCCTTCATCTTGTCCGAAATACAGGTAATAATCAAGGCACGGTATTATTTCGCAATACTTGCTGTAATCAAAACGGGCATAATAATCTACTTCTATTCCTTTTTGTCTCAAGGCATTGATAGAGGATTCCCACCCCGATCCCATAATCTTAAACTTAAAGTCGCTCGGCGATATCCGGTCAGCAAGCTGGGTTAACAAAAATTCTCTTTTGCAACCGCTCGATTGCACCTTGCTGGTTATTCCAACAACTATTTTGCGAGGTTTGATTACCCCGTCATGGGCAGGATTAACGTAGCATAATTTTTCTCCGGGAACACCGGAACCGACTAATTTTTTAACAGTATCCGAAGACATGCAAATACCCATCTCGGCATTGAGCAATTGATTTTTCAACATGTATAATTTCTGCTCCGTATCAACGTGCGTGATCATTATGGTGTCCGTACTGGTTTTCTTGCCGTCGTAACCAAGGTAGATAATGTGATGGTTGATATCCGCGCGCGGATCAGGTATCTTGCGGATGTCGGCCTCAACGCCGAGCGGTATCAAATTTTCACGCAGCCGCCGGGCGAATTTCCCCAGGATCCAGGCGTTAATATCTTCGCAACATACAATTCTAATTCTCATAGTTTAAACCCGATAGCCACTACAATTTTTACGTCTATCCTTGCGCATGAAAATTATAATCTCCAAATTATTTTTTGATTGGTAACCAGTTTCCTATATCATCAATGGAGCTGTTCCGTGGTCCATTCTAACAGAGGAGCGAGCTTACCACCAGGCGCTCCACTACCCGGATATGCACGGTTTACACGCCCTGTCGCTTGAACATTTAAGGGTATTCTTATCGGCTCAGGAATACACTTTCGAACGTTATATATATTAGCCCCAACCCACAATTCGTATCGAATAGGCGCGAGAAAGTTAGCGGGAATTAAAGCGCGGGATATGTATGCGCCCGGCATTGCCGTTGGAATCCCATCAGCATCACCATTGTGTACGCTTTCAAACAGCAATGTCCCTTCTGAGTCATAGAGCTCAAGGTACAGAAACAGGCCCGGAGTTTCTTGTAACACATCGTACTCAATTTGTACGATTGTGAGTTTCCCATTTAAGATGTCTGTTACAGAGTGGCCATCCTGGAGAACTGCGATGCTTTTTAGCCGAAGCCCCGGATCAGGAGGCAATCGGGATATTACCTCCAGAACATCTTCAAATGCCGCCGTCTTCACCATACTTTGCGCATATAAATCCACCACTTCCTTACTAAGACCAACGTTAGCTAAGCGTCCTTGCTTTAACAAGATTGTCCTTTGGCATAATTGTTGAATGGCACGTATGTTATGGCTTACAAACAAGACTGTCCTTCCGCCTTCAGCTATTTCACCCATTTTCCCTAAGCATTTCTTCTGAAAAGCAGCATCTCCCACCGCCAGCACCTCATCCACGACGAGAATTTCGGGTTCAAGGTGGGCAGCTACGGCAAAAGCCAAACGGACATACATCCCCGAA
>JAQUOR010000126.1 GCA_028717025.1 Candidatus Omnitrophota bacterium
ATGAAAGGATATTTTTGCAAAAGGACGCACACGCCAAACCCCGCAGCTGAACCGATGATAACCCCGATCACCCCCAGCACTACGCCCTGCAAACTGAAAATCGCCAAAATCTTATTACTGGTAAACCCCAGCGCTTTCAGAATTCCGATGTCTTTGGTCTTCTCCACGGTCTTGATGGTAAGCGTCGCAAAAATATTAAAGGACGCAACCAGCACGATAAGGCTTAAAATCACGAACATGGTTATTTTTTCAAGTTTTAACGCAGAAAATAATATGCGGTTTGTTTCTATCCAGGTATTAGCAAAAACACCCCGAGGAAAATCAGTAATAATATTCTTCTTGATTGTATCCGCGTTAAAAGGATCACGGACCCTCACTCCTAAATACAATAAGTACGAAGGGGATATTTTTTTTGCTTTTTCCAGATCCATAATAAGATAATTATTGTCGATATCGTAGAGCCCCACCTTAAAAGTGCCGCGGATCCTCTCTTCTTTTAATTCCATCTTCCGCTCCAGGGGGTAAAGCTCTATCTTGTCAGCGAGAAAATAGCGTTTCTTTAAGCCTTCGCCTATAAAAAACCCGTCGCCCTGCGCATCTTCTTTGACGTATCGAAAGAAAAGTTTTGTTTCCCGTTCATCAGTTAAATCGATGCCTTTAACCATCAAAGGGACGATATAGTTGTCGAATTTGGCAAAAACTTGAGTCTGCAAAAAGACGGAGACGCTTTCTACGCCTTCATATTTTTGTATCTGCTCTTTCATCTGCGCCAACTCGGAATAATCGGTACTTTCAACCACCAGATGATAATTGAAACGCAACAGGCGCTCCATAAGATCCCGGTCAAATCCGTTCATAACGGAAATTACTACGATGAGCGCAAAAACGCCAAAGGCAACCCCCAGACAGGAAACAATGCTGATAAAAGAAATATGCTTGGCTTTGCCCCGAAAGATATAGCGTCGCGCTAAAAATAATTCTGTCATCATGCTTTCGTCCGCAGATGTTCGCTGATTTAAACCAGATTATCGCAGATTATATGGACAACCTTGTTAAAAGGTCGTTATCAAAAGGCAGAAATCAGAAGATAAAATGCATTTTTTATCTTACACCTTCCATTCTTTATCTTCATCGCTCCGTCCTCTGCCATCTATCTTTTAGCCTCTGTTTTCCGATAAATAAATCCGTGCTCATCCGTTCGAATCTGCGCTAATCTGCGCTCTCAAGAGGTTTAAGGAGCGGGAACAAAATCACGTCTCTGATCGAAGGTTGGTTAAGAAGAATCATGACTAATCTATCGATGCCTATGCCTAAACCTGCCGCAGGCGGCATACCGTATTCAAGGCTCAATACAAAATCTTTATCGATTTTCTTAGGCAGTTCTTCTTCGACCTTAAGCTGTTCTTTAAATCTCTCTTCCTGCTCTATCGGATCATTTAACTCCGAATACGCGTTTGCGACTTCCAACCCGGCAATGAATAATTCAAAACGCTCTACCAGACAAGGGTTATCTTTCATTTTTTTAGCCAAGGGAGATGTCCAGGTAAAAAAATCAACGATAAACGCCGGTTTATCTTTTGGGTAATGTTTCTCGATCAACTCCTCGGTGATATTAAGTATCTGCGTACGGCTTATGCCTTTCGCAGAAAGATTCAGTTTCTTGCTTACTTTTTCCACAAAGACATTTTCAGAATCGCCGGGCTCGATGCCAAACTCCTGTTTAAACATCTGCGCAAAAGAAATTCTTTGCCAGGGGGGCGTAAAATCAATTTTTGTCCCCTGATACTCGATACAAAGTGTTCCATGGAGCTCCTGGATGAGCTGAGAAAATAAATCCTCACAGGTCTTCATCTGATACTCGTAATCCTCGTATGCGCAATACGCTTCCAGCATGGAAAATTCCGGGGAATGCCGGGTAGAAATACCTTCGTTACGGAAACTTCTGTTTATCTCATACACACGCTCCATGCCGCCCACCAGCAGGCGTTTTAAATAAAGTTCGGGAGCAATGCGTAAATAGACATCCATATCGTTAGCATTATGGTGCGTTATAAACGGTTTACCGGCTGCCCCGCCCGCTAACGTGTGCAGCATCGGCGTTTCCACCTCGATAAAACCACGCGCATTAAAAAAGTCTCTGATGCGCGCAATGATCTTTGAACGCTTGATGAAAACTTCCAGCACTTGCGGATTAGCAATCAAATCGAGGTACCGTTGTCGATAACGCACTTCAACGTCTTTTAAGCCGTGCCACTTTTCAGGCAAAGGCCGTAAAGCTTTCGAGAGAAGTCTCAGTTGTTCTATCAGAAGGGTCTGTTCTCCGGTATGCGTTACAAAGAGCTTACCCTTAACACCGATAATATCGCCGATATCCAGATCTTTAAAAAGCTGGTAATGTTTCTCAAGCGTATTAAGGCGGGCGTACACCTGAAGTTTCCCGGTATGGTCGATAATATGACCAAAGCTTGATTTTCCGTGTTCGCGCTTAGTGATGAGTCTGCCTGCGACCGTCACTTCTTTGTTTTCCTGGAACGCATCAAGTATCTCCTTGATAGTGAATGGTTTAGGAAAACTCTTCTCTACGAACGGGGAACCGAATTCCTGACTGATTTTGTTCAATTTCTCAATACTCATAGTTTTATGATTATATATAATATACCTATATATGTCAAACACCTTATTCAGGCTACCAATTGATTAACTCATAAGCTCTTAAGCCGATAAGCTCCTAAGTATAAAAAAGGGCAATACTATGCTCCATTTTTAAAACTTATGAGCCAACGGGCTCATGAGCCTATGAGCTGAATAGTCTAGGGTTATTTATCGGAGTGGTGGCAGTATACGAAATGCCCCGGCTCAGGCTCTGCTCTTTGCAGAGAATCTCTGCAAGCCTGGTCTGCCAAATCACAATGCGGAGCAAAAGCACATCCTTGTTCCACCGCATGCTCCTGAGGCATAAACTTTAACGTATGGTTTGCGGCTTCGAATAAAAGACGGGTATAAGGATGGAGCGGATTATTATAGAGAAGTTCTTTGGGACCGTATTCCACTATTTTACCGTAATACATGATAAAACATACATGGGAAATTTTTTTAAGTACTCTTAGATTGTGGGAAATAAACAGATACGTTATCGAATGTACTTTCTGCAACTTGATTAAAAGTTTCATGATTTTCGATGCAGTCGTAACATCGAGGCTGGAAGTAGGTTCATCGAGAATGATCAACGGGGGTTTATTGATAAGACTGCGCGCAATGCACACGCGCTGCAATTCGCCTCCGCTTAACTGGTGGGGGTAACGGTCCATACAGTCGTCTTCCAATTCTACTTCGCTTAAAACACGCGTAATGATCTCCGAAGCCTTTTCTCTGTCGACTCTCTGAAAAACACGTAACGCTTCATACAACGCAGAAAATATCGTATAGCGCGGATTAAGGCTTAAAAAAGGATTCTGAAATACGATTTGGATGTTCTTGCGTATCAGCGCCTCATTTTTCTTTAACGCTATATCCGTATCTTTAAAATAAATCTTTCCTGCAACCGGCGCATGGAACCCTAAGATCGTCCGCGCCAGCGTAGTTTTCCCGCACCCGCTCTCTCCGGCTAAAGAAGTAGTCAGGCCTTTTTTTAGAAAAATATCTACGCCATCAAGAGCTTTTACGATTCTATGACGCTGTTTGAGGTAAACTTTTAGGTTTTCTGTCTTCAGTATCTCCATATCATTTCAGCTTTAGGCTACAAGCTTCAAGCTACAGGTTTCAAGCTAAAAAAGCTTGCAGCCTGCGGCCTGTAGCGTGCAGCGGATCATTCTTCAAGCTCTTTAAATGCCGCCAATAAACTCTTAGTGTAGCTATCTTTGGGGAACGCGAAAAGCTGAGCTACCGGCTCTATTTCCTTGACTTCTCCTTTATAGAGGACTAACGCTCTATCACACAGCGTTTTTACCAGATCAAGATTATGAGTAATAAAAATCATGGTAAGGCCCAGCGTACGGCGCAACTGACGGATGAGGTCAATAATCTGGCTCTCGATGGTGACATCAAGGGAACTGGTAGGTTCATCGGCTATCAATATGGCCGGTGAAAGCGCAACCGCAAACCCCAGGCAAATTCTTTGTAACTGACCGCCTGAGAGCTGATGAGGGTAACTGTTGATGAGGCGTTGGCAATCAGTAAGGTGAACCCCGCTAAGAGCCTTAAGCATAGTATCTTTTATTTCTTGCGTATTGGTAAGCCCCCGCTTGCAGCGCAAGAGTTCCGCGAATTGGTATCCTATGCTTAGAACGGGATTAAGGGTGGCTGCCGGTTCCTGGAACACCATTCCTATCTCACTGCCGCGTAATTTCTGAAGTTCTTTTTCCTTCAACGCGGGAATGTTTTTCCCCTTGAAGATTATTTTTCCTTCTTTAAGAGAATCTTCCGGCAGCAGATTAAGCAGCGAGAATGCAAGCGTACTCTTGCCGCTGCCTGACTCGCCGACAATACCCAAGATTTCCCCTTTCTTTACGCTCACGTTGATATTTTTTAAGGCATCAACGTAAGCGTCTTTTCCTTTGTAGCGCACACTTAAGTTTTTAATTTCTAAAATCATAAATTATCCGCTTCAAGCTATTTAACTCGTAAGCTGATAAGCTCATAAGTAGTTTTTAAAAATTTATGAAATCGAGAACTAATAAGATCATAAGCTTCTTCTTACGAGTTTAACAACTCATGAGCGTATGAGCTTTTTCTGTCTTCCTCATGAGTTTAAGACCTCATGAGCTGATGAGCTAATTATATGATCCTCCTCTTCGGATCCAACGCGTCTCTTAACGCGTCCCCTAAAATATAAAAACAGGCGACTGTCACGCAGATAAAAACGCCCGGGATCAAAATCCAGGGGAAGAGCCTGATGCTAACGATACCCATGGCATTGGATAAAAGGTTACCCCAGCTGGCGTGAGGTTCTTGTATCCCTAAGCCTAAAAGGCTTAAGGCAGCTTCTCCGGTAATGTAAGCAGGAATACTTAAGACCATGGCTACCAGGGCATAAGAAAAAGTGGACGGCAGAATATGACGGATAATTATCTGGAAGTGATTCAAGCCGATTGCCCGGGCCGCGTATACAAACTCGCTTTCCCGCACCGACAAACACATTCCTCTGATAATACGGGCGATAGGGGCCCAACCGATAAAAGAAAGGATTATCACAATCAAAAAGTAGGCTTTTGTAGAATCTATGGAAGGAGGAAACGATGCGCGCAGCGCCAGCATAAGATAAAAAGCCGGAGCTATCATCATCATCTCGCACATACGCATCAGCAGGTTATCGATTTTTCCGCCAAAATAACCGGCGATGCCGCCCACCAGAAGCCCCAACAACAAAGAAATCGCCGAGCCCATCAGCCCCACAGACAAGGAAATCCTGCCGCCGTAAAGAATGCG
>JAQUOR010000127.1 GCA_028717025.1 Candidatus Omnitrophota bacterium
CTGCAAAAGGTCTATGCGGCCGTAAACGAGAGCTCTATAGGTAAATTCTCCCGGCTGTGCCAAGCGCGCTCCCCTGCTTAATACGGCTTCTAAGATCTTATTAAGAACGACTGCCCCTCCGTGCGAAGAAATTTCCACCACATCTTCTTTTGTATAAGAATGAGGCGCTCGCATGATGCTTACCAGCACTTCATCGATTATTTTTTCTGATTTTAAGATCTTTGGACTTTGGGCTTTTGATTTTTGGCTTTCTATTATCCAGCCGTAATGAAGTGTATATGTCTTTGCCTTCTTGATATCTTTTTTATTTTTAGGCAGAAAGACCTCTGATGCGATAGAAAGCGCGCATTTGCCGGAAAGTTTAATCACCCCTAAGGCGCTCGCCGCCGGAAACGTGGCGATTGCGGCAATAGTATCATTGATGTTATAATTTTTTAGTTTTATCGGGTTCATAATAATTTTGATGTCTTAAGCTATAAATCGCATAGCCAAAGCGCAAAAGAAAAATCAATGTAAAGATAACTTGTTGCCTTTGTAATTTTTTATCGCTATGCGCTATGCTCTATGCGCTTTGCTATTCTGCCTGCAGCGTGTAGCTTGTAACAACTGCTTTGCCTCGCTTACCAGGAATAAAGAACCGCTGACGACAATCAATGAATCCTGCGTATAGAGATCTTGCGCTATCTTAAAAGCCTGGGAGATGTCTTGAGCGATCACCGCACGGGGCAGATCACACCGTTTTTTGATCTCCTGCGGAGCAAACGCGCGGGGATTCTTAAATGAAGTCAGGATAAGATGTTTTGATCTTATTTTGTTAAGCATATTACGCACATCTTTATCCTGTGCGGCTGCGAAGATAAGGATGATTTCTTTCCCGGGAAAGTAGACTTTTAAATTTTCCGCCAATGCCGTAAACGCCAAAGGGTTATGCGCGATATCTACAACTACCAAAGGTTTTTTTCGTATGATTTCAAATCTTCCTTCGATCGAGGCACTTTTTAACCCCTCTGCAAACCGTATCCGGCCCGACAGGACCGCCTGCGCGCGCAAAAGCTCTACTGCCGCCATGGCGCAGGAAGCGTTTTCTACCTGATATGCGCCAAGAAGCGTAATCGTCAGATGGCGCATAAGGCGTTCATTGAATTGAAAATCAAAAATAGTGCGCCGGTTATCACGGTGCCGGATGCGCGTAAAAAAATCTTTGCCGGATAAAAAAAATGGCGCCTGCTTTTTTTTGCACGTTTTGCGTAAAACCGCCAATACGGACGCCCTCTGAGAGGAAGAGACCACTCTAACTCTCTTTTTTATGATACCCGCTTTCTCTGCTGCGATGTGCGATAATTTTTTTCCCAGTTTATCCGTATGATCGTACCCGATATGGGTGATGATGCTGACTAAGGGCGTAACCACATTGGTCGCATCAAGCCTGCCGCCTAAACCGGTTTCTAAAACTACAAAATCGACTTTCTTTTCTAAGAAATATCGCAAAGCGACCGCGGTGTACACTTCAAAAAAACTAAGCTTGCCGAATTTCCTGCTCAAGCGCAACGCTTCCAGGGAAGGGCGCATTTTTTCTACGATCCTTGCCACATCGTTCTTAGAAATTAGCCGGCCCCTCATTGCTGATCTGCGGCCCGTTACTATCTGTATCCTTTCCCTGAAATCAGATAGATGCGGCGACGTATACAAACCAACCTTAAAGCCGCTTGCTGCAAGTATGCTCGAACAGAAGGTTGCAGTTGAACCTTTTCCTTTGGTACCGGCAATATGAATTGTTTTAAGCTTTTCGTAGGCGACGTTTGTCCGCTTAAGGAGTTCCTGCACTCTCCCAAGTTTTAATGATTCCCGGTAAGGGAAAAAAGCTTTGCGTTCATAGTCAACGAATGATTCAAGGTATTTAATTGTTTGAGGATAAGTATTCATGTTGGCTCACAAGCTCTTGAGCTCTTAAGCTCATGAGTAAAAAGAGGATTATATGTTTCTTATGAGCTCATGAGCAAAGGAGCTTATGAGCTTTTTTTATTAGTGGCGGAAATGACGAATACCGGTAAAGAGCATACTGACCCCCAGCGCATCGCATAGTTTTATAATATCTTTGTCCTTGATGGAACCGCCGGGCTGGATAATCGCACGTATTCCTTTGCGATACGCAAACTTAATGGAATCCTCTTTAGGGAAAAACCCGTCGGAAGCAAGCACTGCACTGCGCGTTGCAGCCGCCAGTGCTATTTTTGCGGCACCCACGCGGGAAGGTTGCCCTCCGCCAATACCCAGTACCGCCTGGTTCTTTGCGACGACAATGGCGTTAGAGCGCACAAATTTAGCTACTTTCCATGCGAACATAAGGTCTTTCAATTCTCTGCCGGAGGGTTTTTTCTTGGTTACGACTTTCAATGCACTTTTATCGAGGGTAAGGGCGTCGCTATCCTGCACCAGACAACCGAACGCTGTGGTACGAATCGACTTGAGACTCGCGTAAAAGCCTTCAATGTCGGCTTCCAGAACCACGAAATTTTTCTTGGCGGAAAACATCTTTAATGCTTCTTTGGAATAGCCGGGCGCGATGATACATTCTTTAAATTCGCTCTTCATGATTTCATGAGCGCTGTCCCTGTCCACTTTCCTGTTTAAACTGATGATACCGCCGAAGCTCGAGAGTGTATCGGTAAGGTAAGCCTTGCGATAGGCAAGCGATAATTTCCTGTCAACACCGACTCCGCACAACGACGCGTGCTTGACGATTGCCGCGGCAGGTTCATTTAGTTCCCTCACCATGGAAACGGCAGTATCTAAATCAAGAAGGTTATTGAATGATATTTCTTTACCCTGTATTTTGCGAAATTCCAGATGCTTCTCGTTAATTACCTTGTATAGGCTGCCCTTCTGATGGGGATTTTCCCCGTAGCGCAAGGCAGCTACTTTTTCCAAACTAAGGTTTAAAAATTCTTTTCCTTTAAAATAGCTGTAGATACAGCTGTCATATTCTTTGGTCAGATAAAAAACTTCCTCGGCAAGTTTCTTCAACGTCTCTTCCGATAGAAATCCCTTATTTTTTTCCAGTTCTTCGGTAAGCGCCTTATACTGGTTGGGAGAGCTCACGCAGGCAACATTTTTAAAATTTTTTGCTGCCGCGCGCAACATACTTGGACCCCCGACATCAATATATTCAAGCATCTCTTCGAAACCTATCTTTTCTTTAAGCTTCTCTTCGAAAGGATAGAAGTTCACCACCACCATATCAAAAGGTTCGATGGAAAGGTTCTTGATCTCCTCCATATGCAGGGGGTGTTTTTTATTCGCCAACAGCCCCCCGAATACTTTGGGATGAAGCGTCTTCACGCGCCCACCCAGTATTTCAGGAAACGAAGTAAGCGCTGATACATCCTTGACGATAAGACCGTCCCGACGCAGGAGCGTGGCAGTTTTACCGGTAGAAATCATTTCTACGTTAAACTGGGCTAATGTTTTGGCAAATTCGCTTAAACCCCGTTTGTCCCAGACGCTGATTAATATTCTTCGTATTTTTAACATACACCCTTCGAATTGAGCCGCGGCATTTGCTCCGTCAGCTGGAGTAGATTGTTAGGAGTTTTTAATTAATTTCCTGCTCAGAAACTTCTATCATGATTTTATAAGGAAAACCTGCGGGCGGATTAGAATCATACTTAACCCAGAGTGTTTTCTCCCACTTGTCCCCTTTGACGTTCCATTTTTCGATATCGATTGTTTTATTTCGTTGTCGAATATATTCTACTTTAGCCTGCGAGAATAAGCTCAAACCTGAGATTTTTAAAACCTTTTCTATACCCTTTATGGCATCACGGATTAATTGGTCACCTCCAATCGGGTTACCTTCAATATTTACTTTAACGCTTTTGTCTGGGTCAAAAGAGGATCGGTAATCAATGCTCAAATTTCGTTCCTTAAAAACAGAAAGCTGCTCTCCTACGAAATCACTTGGCTGCTGATAATCTTTTACGAACCCTAATGCTTTCGCTTTGTTATAATAGTCGATCGCCTCAGCAATTTCTCCATCGGAAATAAAATTAGCTGCGAGATAATACAATGAACGCGCATGCCTGGGATTTACGCTTAATGCCTTTTGGTAATTCTCAGATCCTGCCCGTAAATCTCCTTTTTTTGATTTTAGCAGGCCGATATTGAAATATGCTTCGCTGATGGTTTGAGTATAATAATCCTTTGGTAAATTATTTTGATCTGCCGAAACCACCTTTTGGAACTCCTGCAGCGCTTCCTCGATTTTACCCTGGTTACCTAATTGCAGCCCCTTTTGGAACGACCGCTCAACGTCATCCGTTGTTGCCGCAAAGGCAACGTTGCACATCAGAATAAAAATTACAAATATTTTTTTCATTTTTTTCTCTTACTTACCGAGCACACCGGTCCAATCCGATAATTTTTATTCGCGCCTTCAGACGCTGAATTTTATCTCAATAATATCGCCGGCTTCCATGAGGTAATCTCTCTCTACTGCCTTAGCCAGTCCTTTTGCCCGCGCTTCAGCCATATTAAAAAATTTATCTAAATCCGCGCTGCGTATAACTTCGCCCTTTATAAAGCCTCTGGCGAGATCGGAATGGATCTTTCCGGCAGCCTCCAGAATGCTGCTTCCTTTTTTCACTTCCCAGGCATGTACTTCCTTTTCGCCTGCAGTAAAAAACAAAAGTATCTCTGCTTTTTTTAAAACATCTTCGATGAGCGCATTAACGTCTTGGCTGTTCTCTTTATCCACACACGGTTTAAAACTAAAGGGGGCCAGCACTTTTAGAAATGCTTTCTCTTCTTCGCTAAACTGAGCGTCACAGAGCAAGGTCTCCTTCTCGAGCATGCCTTGTGCTTTGGTAAGCAACGCTCGCTCTGCTTCGTCAGAGGTGCGTGTTAAGCGCGTTTCGATCTTCTCGAGATCAATGAATATGAAATCAAGTTTCTTGTTGCTATCGAACACGATTGCATCGGCTTTCTCAAAAGACTCGCCGATGAATTCAACAGTGTAGGGCGTAATTTTCTTGGGAGAAAATTTCTTAACCAGTTTCTCGAAGGCCTCGTTGGTGTATTTAACTTTTCCCGGCTGGATATCCAACCCAAACGTTGCTATTTTCATAAATCCTTTGATGATTACGAAGATTATAGAAAAATTACAGAGATTTTCAATCTCAGAAATCTTTTTCTAATCTCTGAAATCTGTTTTAAATTTAAACTTCCTGATGCACCTTTTCCTTTTCGCCTTCCTTTTTCGACTCCGCGATAACCATCTGCGCTATTCTGCTGGGTACGATTTCGTAATGAGAAAATACCATCGAATAACTGCCGCGTCCGCCGGTCACTGAACGCAGGTCTGAAGCAAATTTAAACATCTCGGCTAAAGGTATCTGGGCTTTTACGACTTCG
>JAQUOR010000128.1 GCA_028717025.1 Candidatus Omnitrophota bacterium
CGTTCTCTTCATCTTCTCTTTCTTGCCACATAATTTACTTATTTTTCCACGCAATCAACCACTGCTTTCAAATCAAAACCGTGTCCCTGCCGCTTGAGTGGTGATTCAGCGATATTGTTATTTTGTCGTCGGTAACTATCCGAACGTTATTCTTAAATCCCATTTTTATCCGTTCTTTAAAAGACCAAATTCTCCCAGTTATCATTACTGACAGTTAATGCTTTACTGTCCTTGTTAAAATAAATCCATCTCCCGGTAAATTTCCGAGGATCGGTATTGGTGACAATGCCGCCGAACAGGTTTTTGCCTTTTTTATTCTGCTCTTTAATATAAGCATTAAGCCCATCAATTTTCGGGCCAGCGACCTGTCGGGTTAATCCGGACTTCGTATCAAAAAGGCCTGTTGAGCCGTCTTTCATTTGAACAATAAAATCGATATAGAACGGCTTCTTGTCGCCATTTTCCTGATAGGGCACAGCAAGGAATACCGCATCGCGGTCGCCATTCTTAAACCACCAGTGAATATGGCTTTGTTTCTCAAGGAAATCGATAAACGCCCTTTCTATGATGGAAGTTTCGTTGCAATAGAACGGTTGCATTATTGATTTAAATTTATGATCGATCTCCGCATAAGCCGAACTATAACTTATGCTTTCCGGCACATCCCAGCTATCATCATAATCAAGCTCTTTTTCCCGCTTTGAAACATGATCCCGATACTTCGTCTTCGTCTGATCTATGACGTTGACGAAATGCTGAATATTCTCCTCGCTAAGCACCATTTCGACGACTTCTTCCTGCACGTCCTCGTATTTCATGTTTAGCTTCTGGTCAAAAAAATAGTAGATGGCTTCTTTTAACCTGCCGATTGAACGGTCTTCCGGATGAAATGGGGAGAGATTTTTTCTCACGAAGTAATCAAAATACTTTTGCAGGTCAAAGCCGGTCATCTTGATGCCTTTATTGCCGGTTATTGTCTGCCCGACCAGAGCGTCGACGCTTTCTGCCTTGAAATCAGAGATAAAATTGACGCTCATACCTTTTGATTTCTTCTGAATCTTTTTAGCAAGACCGTAAGCGTCGGCTTCTTGCAAAAATACCTTAATAAAAAATGACGATAATCTTGTCTTTTCACGATGCCTTTTTGAATGACAGGAAGGAACACGTAAAGGCGCATAATCGCCTCTGCGACGCGCCGTATGAACGGTAATATAGTCTCTGGCGATATCTTCTTGAATTGCGATGTCATCCAGATTAGTGAAGATATATCCAAAATTGAGGATTTCATTTGTGTAATGGCCATAATCGGGATCAGGCATTCGCATAATTCTGCCAATTGTCTGAATTGAAAAGACAATACTTTTCCAGTCACGAAACAGCACCAAGATATGAGCCCGTGGACAATCCCAGCCCAGAGCGAGTGCCTGCTTAAATATTAAAACTTCCGCCTCGCTGTCTGCTTTTGAAATATTCTCTAAGTTTTCATGGTCCCCGGAAAGATGAATCGCCAGCTTGCCGTTTTCGGTAGTGATTTTGTGCTTATCTTTCAGGATCGCAATAACCTTGTCCTTAATGACATCTTCAAGCGATGTTTTTCTGTCCGGCAACTGCACAAGAACCAGAGGATTGATATCAATTTTCTCTTTGGCGTAGGCTTCTTTGAGGGCTTTTCTTTTTTTTAAGGCAAGCTCGATAACGATCTCTTCGGATTGTTTGCTCAGCTGACTTTGAACCTTGGCATCTTTTATGAGATTCTTAAACTCCGGATTAAGGATGACAGCCTTTTTGATCATTCCCTCAGCCTTGACATCTTCCAATTGAACAGAAACCCGCTCATCAGCAACCCCATCTAATGTCGGTGTGGCTGACACTTCAACGGTTAACTTGGGTCCAATGTCTTTGATCAAGTTCTGTGATATCTCGCTCGTGGCGTGATGATGGCTCTCATCAATAATGAGAATAATTGTTCGGCCTTCTTCCCGAGTATTGGCAAGAACGTTGGATAGATTATTATCCTGTTCATTGTCCCGAATATAAATATTGCCTTCCTTATTGATGCTTTCCCAATTAAAGAAAAGAACCTCGTTTTGGTCGATGCGTTTACCGTCCAAATCCTCGAAGAACGAACACCGCAAAGCCCGGCTGGGTTCATAATAATGATCCAGCTTGTTCTTGCTTTGCTCGTGTAACTGCCGGGGAGCTGTCCAGATAAACGAAAGAGGCGTTTTAATCTCTTTGTCCTCACACAATTGCTTGAGAAATTCGGCCATCATGATGGTCTTGCCTGATCCGGTAGGAGCCTTAAAAATGAGCTTCTTATTATCTGTATAGCTCAACAGCTTCTTGGCCTTGCCCAGCAATTCATCGATGGCGATGGTTTGATAATTTTTTAATTGCATCATTTGAATATTCTCCTGTAAACCCGCAAGATAACTTCGGGGATGGGTGACAGCTTAACTTTTTGTTTGATGTCCTTAAACTCATCCTCGAAGGAATCATCCCCGAGCGAGAAAACATAGACGCTGAATTTGCCCTTTAGCTTGGCAATGGCTTCCTTAAAATCCCCAATGGCCATCTGGTCATAGATGATGCCGGTGTAGTGATCGGCGTTCTTGAAAATCTTAAACGCCTTTTTATTCGTAATTCTTTCAAAGGTGCCCTCCTTGAGACAGAGCATCTCCGTTGCCATCTCAGTGAGTTTCTTTTTATTTTTATCAGTGGGATCAGCGTCAACAAAATCCGTGCGGAAATACTTTAAGCTCCCACCAAGGCCCTCGACCTTTTCATCCTTAGAATCCTTATAACCTGTGATGACCTTTTTAACCCTTGGATAACATATTTCTTCAGCAATCTTGTTTTCGTTATTTGTGCAAAGAATGAATTGTCGCTTACCACCATCTTCTTTATTCATCTCTAACACTGTTTGTCCTGTGGTGCCTGATCCAGCGAAGAAATCCAGAACAATTTCATTCTGTCTGCAGGCCGATAGCAAATGTTTAATTAATCCGACTGGTTTTGGATGCATTCCGTAGTCGTTGCCAAGAATATTTTGCAATTCCATGCCACCCGAACTTTTCAGGCTTAGAATCGACCTCAAAAGTAAATTTTCAACATTATCAAGATATTGCACAAAGCTTGGCTGTGTCTTTTCGTCCTTTCCAAACCAAATAGACCCGTGCAAGATGCTCCCATCATGAAGTTTTATAGGCTTTTCGCTCCCTAAATATTTATTAAATGTTTCTCGTTTCCATCTCCATCCTTTTTGGGGGATCCGAACAGGTTTCTTTGTTATGGGATGCTGGACAATGTATCGTGGCCCTTGGGTTTGGGCATTAGGCCAGCAAAGATTGATCTTACCCCAAATCCTATAATGTTCATCAACCTGACAATAAAGGGTTATGCCTCTATCGTATTTATTCTTTTCATATAGAAATCGAAGCCTTTCTTCCGTCTCAGGTATAGCTATTTTCTTTTTCCGGCAATCTTCAAGAAGATCGTAGACGCTTTCTAGCCCATCTTTTCGTTGAGTGAATTGATGTTTTAATGCGCCATTTTTAACGTAAAGCAAAATGTATTCATGTATGTTACCAATACCCTTATCGTTCTTAGGGATTCGTTTATTCCATGTAATTTGTTCTACAAAATTATTCTGACCAAAAATTTCATCGCATAAAATCTTTAATTGTGCCGATTCATTCTCATCGATAGAAATAAAAATAGTGCCGTGATCTGCAAGCAGATTTTTTGCCAATCTTAATCTCTTTGAAATGAAAGACAACCACTTACTATGTCTGTAGGTATCATTTTCATCGATCCATTTATCGTTAAATTTCCATTCTTTTGTTTCTCCAGTATTGTACGGAGGATCGATATAAATAACGTCAATTTTGCCCTTATGGGTATAATTCAATACCGATAGGGCGTGATAGTTGTCTCCCTCGATGAGGATATTTGTCGGCCCAGCGGTGCCATTGGCAATTTCTCTATCTTCGACATCCGCCAAGACAGGTAATTTTGTCTTGCAGAGCTCAGCCACGTCCTCAGGTTTATTCTCCCAAAGCAAGCCAAATTTCTTGCCCTTCTTTAAACGCTTAATCTCGTCGATTAATTGTTCTTTTGACAGATTGCCATATCCGCTCATAAGTTAGTTACTCCCGATTTTGATTATTTTATTCCGCTAAAATCTCTTCGATCTTCAGCACGAAATCCTTCGCGTCTTCAATGATCCATTCAGCGTCATCGTTGGTGATGATCTCGACGCCGTATTGCTCAACCACTCTGTTCTCTTGAGCCTTATCCAATGACTCGGAATATTTCTGCTCAAGCTGTTTGGCGCGTTTAACATACGAGACAAATTCCGGCTTGACCTTGCCGCGCTTGACATAAAATTCCTTGAACGCCGCGAGCGCGCAGTAATGTGCTGTAGCGCGAATGCCTATTTTATAAAGCGATGCCAAAACAGCGTGATACATCGCGTAGTAGCCGCATATGATCGTCCAGTCGAAGAGGTCATTGTCAAACATCAGCTTCATCGCGCGCAGGTTATGATGGGCTTTCTCGATATGCTGTTGCGCGCGCTCGGTGTTGACCGGCACCTTCTGAAGATTGGGCCTGCCTTCTCTGGGATGAAAACATCCTTGTAGAATCCTCTCCAAGTTTTCGGGCATATTATTTGCCTCCCTCTCTTATAAGTTGCCAGAATAGAAACTCGTTATACAAAACGATGCGATCGTTCCATAGATTATCGTAAAACTCAGTCTTATCCTTATAGCCATCGATGAATTTCTTTGTTGTCGTGCATATCGGCCTTATTTCCAAGAGCGGGCTCACATCCGTCTTGGCCTTGTTCAGTATCTCGATGATGTCGTTTTCCTTATCCGGGACAACCGCCAGTATGTCAATATCACTTTCCTTGGTCCACTGGCTTCTTGCCACGGAGCCGAAAAGGACAACAAGCTGAATGCGCTTGTTGGAAAGCTCGATAATTGAATCGGTGTATTTCTTGATCAGGCGGGCGATATTCTTGTTTTTGGCATAGAACGCTTTGCGCCGCTCAAGCTCCAAAAGCTCGAATATTTTTATGGTATCTTCATTTTCAAGATTGGGTTTAAAAAAGGTGGAGTGCGACATCTCGTTGCGCTTGAACATATCGTTCTTCACGAATAAGCGCATGGAATTGTCCACATTAGCCAGCGATGATTTTGACATGCGGGAGAGCTCACGCAAGTGAATCTCTTTAAAAGGATCTTTCAGGAATACTTCGAGTATTTTCTTCCTTCCGGATGGGATTAACATGGCTTTTTCTCCTGTTCTATTGGATAATACAACTGTTCGATAGTATAGAACAGGAGAGGGCGGCTGTCAACCAGAATTT
>JAQUOR010000129.1 GCA_028717025.1 Candidatus Omnitrophota bacterium
GATTACGTACGGCAATCATGGATGCTTCTCTGACGATGTTGGCAATATCGGCAGGGCTGCCGCCCACGCTTAGCCTGGCAAGTTTATCCGTATCGATGTTTTCTTTGTCGTATTGAATTTTAGAGAGGTAATATTTGAAAAGTTCCAGGCGTTCCTTTAAGCCGGGTAACCCTACATAAATTTTTCTGTCGAACCTGCCTGCGCGCATAAGAGAAGGATCGAGTTCTGTTTCCGGCACGTTGGTCGCGGCAATGACGACGATAGTGTCTTTTGCCTGGCGTACGCCGTCCAACTCCATTAAGAGCTGGTTTATTGTAGCATTGTGGTCGGTTGCTGCGCCGCCTCCCCGTTCAGCGGTGCGTGGCCTGGCAATTGAATCTATCTCATCGATAAAAATAACACAACCGCCATGGATCTCTGCTAAAATCCGCGCTTCTTTAAATAAGCTTGCCATGCGCGCCGTGCCTACGCCGACAAACATCCCTACAAATTCGCTTCCTACGACAGAAAGAAAAGGCAAGCCCGTTTCTGTGGCTATTGCTTTCGCAAGATAGGTCTTTCCGCATCCGGGAGGGCCGATCATCAATAAACCTTTTATGATTTTTCCTCCTACGGCTTTAAGCTGCGCCCTATCCTTGATGAGTTTGATCACTTCCCATACTTCTCGTTTGATGGACTCCATGCCTACGACGTCGGACCAGTGGATATTGACTTCCTCAGGTTTTACCCTCTTCTGGCTCATCTTCTGCAGGCCCCCGCCAAAAACGAAATAAATCCATATAAACGTAGTGATGGCCCCGGTAACGGTACCTACGACAAGATAAAGGAAAATGGAAGAAGGCATCTGCGCCCAGAGCATTTTCCTGTAAAAAGATTCGATAGTGTTAAAATGGTATAAACCGATGAAACCGACGAAAACCAGGAGGATCAAGGCAATAATGCCGGCAGTAATAAGCGATACTTTAATCCAGTGTAACCGTATATAGGTTATAAATTTTCTATTCATATATAATCACCTCTGTAAAAGATACCATACTTTTCTATGTTTGTCAAAATGATACATCAACCGGCAGTCGGTAAGCATCCTGTCTGTTCCCTGCGATGCGGAAAAACCGCTTAAGCCGCGTCATAAAATAATTGCTTTTCATATAAAAGATACTATAATTAAGGTCTTATGAGTAAAGCCATTCTGCTTATTTCTTGTCCCGACAGAAAAGGACTTGTTGCCAAGGTGTCCAATTTTCTTTATACCAATAACGGCAACATCGAGAATGCCGATCAGCACATCGATGCGCAGACGAATACTTTTTTTATGCGTATCGAATGGGCCTTAAAAGGTTTTAAGATTCCCAAAGAAAAGATATCAGGCGAATTCGCCAAAATCGCGCACGTCTTCGATATGCGTTTCTCGATCCACTACAGCAGCGATGTTCCGCGCATGGCTGTTTTTACTTCGCGTTTCACCCATTGTCTTTACGATCTCCTTTTACGTTACCGGGAAGGTCAGTTTAACTGTGTGGTACCTTTAATCGTCAGCAATCATCCGGACGCAAAATCAATTGCAAAAAGTTTTGATATACCATTCTTTCAGCTCCCCGTCGCCAAAAAAACAAAAAAAAGCATCGAGAGAAAGGAGCTCGCGCTTCTTAAAAAGGAAAAAATTGACTGTATCGCACTGGCGCGCTACACCCAAATATTTAGCGAAAGCTTCGTGAAGGTGTTTGAGAACCGCATGATCAATATTCATCATTCATTCCTTCCTGCGTTTATCGGGAGTAACCCCTACAAGCAGGCATATTTGAGGGGTGTAAAAATTATCGGCGCAAGCAGTCACTATGTTACGAAAGAGTTGGATGCCGGCCCGATCATAGAGCAGGATACGGTGCGTATAAGCCATCGCGATTCGGTCGCGGATTTGCGCAGAAAAGGAGAGGATTTGGAGAAAATCGTTTTAAGCCGGGCAGTGCGGCTGCATCTTTCCCGCAAGGTCCTTGTCTATAACAATAAAACAGTGGTGTTCGAATAGTGACTCATACGCTGAATAAATATTTGCAATCTCTATGGAATTATGTTAAATTATACATCTTTTGAGTGAGACTTTAGAAGGGGATAAACGCGCGACTAACGCGGATAAACGCTGAACGTCCGCGTGCTTCCGCGTAAATTCCGCGCGTATCCGCCTCTATGCATTAAAGGAGGTCTATGAACGTTATTCGAAAGTTTTTCGTACTTGCCTTCATCACTGTTTTTTGCGTAAATGGATGCGCTCCCAAAAGCGCTTCGACTCCCGCTCAGAAGAAAATAGTCATCTGGCACTGGATGAATGACAGAAAACCTGCCTTCGATGTCCTGGCTAAAAAATATAAAGAACAAACCGGTACCACGATCGAATTTAAACTTTTTTCTCCCCCTGATATCTATGCCCAAAAAGTTATTGCTGCGGCGCGCGCAGGCAATCTCCCGGACATTTTTGGGATCCTGGGAGAAAAGAGGACACTTGCTTCGTTCATCAGCGCCGGCCACATTTTAAATCTTACCCCTTTTATGGAAGAGAATAGCAAGGTCTGGCAGAATACCTTTTATCCCCAGTCTTTGGCCGTCGTTACATTTGGCGCAGACAATACCTACAAGGCAGTTCCCGGTATCTACGGTGTCCCCATAGATACAACCATTATTCAGTTTGTCTATAATAAATCACTTTTTAAAGACGCGGGGCTTGATCCCGCAAAGCCGCCCGTGACACTGGATGAATTAATCGAAGACGCCAAAAAAATAAAAGCAAAGACCGGTAAAGACGGTTTTATCTGCGGTTGGGGAGAGGGCTGGCTTTTGAATTGCTTAGCCACGGAGTGGGCGATTAACGTGATGGGTGAAGAAAAGTTTGTAAAGACCATCAAAGGCGAAGTTTCGTATACCGATCCCGACTGGATAGAGGTTTTTTCTCTCTTTGCAAAATTAAGAGATTCAGGGGTGCTTGCCGCCAACATCACCACGATGATCAATAAGGAATCGGAAGATGCGTTCTCTAAAGGTAACTTTGCTTTCTCTTTTAACGGCAGTTGGGCGGTGAACGTCTATAAACAATTAGGGGCAACGCTTGACTATGATTTTTTTCCTCTGCCTAAAGTTTCAACCAGATTCCCGGTTAAAATGTGGGGCGGCGCAGGTTCTTCATTTATGGTAAATGCGAAATCAGCGGATAAAGATGAAGCAATCAAATTTTTGCAATGGCTTACCGCCAAAGAGCAGCAGACATTTCTTATCCGTGAGACCAATAATCTTCCCGCGATAAAAGGGTGCGAAGCGGATTTCACCGGTGTCTTAAAAACACTTTCCACGGTATTGGATAGATTGACGCATCCGAATATCTGGCCTTACAATGAAGATTCGCTGGTACTCGAAGTGATGAATACCGGGTTGCAGCAGATTGTCATGGGAGTAAAAGCGCCGCTTGATGTCGCCAAGGACATACAAAACGCGAAAGAAAGAGCCGCCCGTCGATGAAGACCTCAACCGCAGATAACGTAAAAAATTTCTCTTTTGTTCTTCCGGCCCTGGCCATCTTTTCTGTTTTTTATCTTTACCCGTTTCTTTATACCTTTATACTAAGCTTTCAGCGCGGGGACGCCATTTCTTCCCTTCAATTCGTAGGCTGGGCAAATTTCAGGGAAGTGCTTTTCTATGATAAAGCCTGGTGGCGTTCGATGTACAACGGCGTTTACATTACCTTCTGGGCGCTTACTTTTCAAAATATTCTTGCATTTTTCCTGGCCCTAGCGGTTGACAAGGCAACCCGGACAGGTAATATCTACAGGGTTATTTTCTTTATTCTTCCTGTCCTTTCAGAAATCATCATCGGTTTGCTGATGAGAGAAATCCTTATTTCTGAACCGGGGATCTTAAACCTTTGGCTTAAGAAGTCAGGCCTTTCTTTTCTTGCGCATGACTGGCTCGGTACAAATAGCGCTTTATTGACTACTGCCCTGGTGCATTCCTGGAAGGGTTTTGGCTGGGCGTTTGTAATATTTTTGGCAGGCTTACAAACCATTCCGGAGCAGCTCTATGAGGCCGCGCGCATCGATGGCGCAAATTGGTGGCAGACTTTCTTTAAAGTGACCGTACCCCTGCTTATGCCGGTAATCGCTATGGTTATCGTGCTTACTGTTTTAGGGACCATGCAGGCATTTGCCATGATTTTGGCATTGACCAGAGGCGCTGGAGGCCTGACCGAAGTTCCTACGATGCGTATTTATAATCATCTACGGGGTAACCAGGTGGGTTTAGCCTGTGCCGAGGGCGTTATCTTAGGGATAATACTTATCGTCGTATCGCGTATTATTAACTCTATTTCCAAAGAGATAAGGAGACGCTGGGGTGTATTATCAAACTAAAAAAGTCTTAATCCTGCTTTTTCTGCACATTTTTCTTGTAAGTGTGGCGTTAAGCTGCATGTTTCCTCTTGTCTGGATGATTAATGCTTCGTTTAAGAGCGAGGCGGAATTCCGCACCGACTCCGGTTTAAAAGTTGCCAAAGGGTTTAATCTTGAAAACTATAAAGCTGCTATTTTTGAAGGAAATCTCGGTTATAATTTCGTCAATAGCGTATTCTATACCTTTGTAACCGTTACGCTTATTGTGGTTATTTCCTCTCTGGCTGCCTTTGGCTTCTCGCGTTTGCATTTTCCGTTTAAAAATGTTATATTTTTTATGTTTCTGGCAGCCATGGCGATACCTTTGCCTGCCGGATTTGTCCCCGTATACATTTTGCTTAATAAGCTGCATTTAGTCAATAGAACCGGGTATATTTTAGCGATGACCAACATGGGACTTTCCTTAAGTATTTATCTTTTAAAAACCTTTTTCGACCAATTACCTCACGATCTTGAAGATGCTGCACGTATCGACGGTTGCAATAGGTTGCAGATATGGTGGAACGTTGCTTTACCCTTGGTTGCTCCTGCGCTGGCGGTAGTTATCATCTTTAACGCATTGACTGTCTGGAACGAATTCGTTCTGGCCTCCCTTATGTTCACCGAGGACAAATTAATGCCGCTTCAAGTCGGGCTTATGGAATTTTATAACCGCAATATCATTCAGCATACACTTCTTATGGCTTCGTTGACTATTGCCGCAGTCCCAATAATACTTTTGTATCTGAAGATGCAGAAACAGATTATCAAGGGGCTTACCGCAGGAGCAGTGGTGGGATGAAAAAGATAGTCCACAACCAGAAGTCCATAGTCCGCAGAAAAATAAAAGTATTTTTTCTTTCATTTCTTTTTTGTGCTGCCATCTGCCGTCTGCCATCTGCCGTCTGTTTTGCCGAAGACGACGTTGCCGAATATGTCAAAGAAGCCTGGGCAT
>JAQUOR010000130.1 GCA_028717025.1 Candidatus Omnitrophota bacterium
TTAACGGCGAAATTGTTTCTTATGCGAAGGGAGTTTACGTCATAAATACTGCCAGCTTTGGAGAAATAAAAGTAGAGGCAGCTAAGATTTCTAAGATTGAGTCATCGAATTCTCCGTCATCTGCCGCCGTCACTGGCCCCAGCGTTGCGGCAGACAATTTTACCCAATCCGAGGTTAATGCGTATAAACAGAAGGTGATGGGGAACCCCGAAAGCACAGCTATTATTGCGGGATTGGTCAATGATCCTCAAATTCTAGAAGCGGCGCAGGACCCGCAGATCCAGAATGCGGTAAAATCCGGCGACATTCAAGCCTTGATGAAAAACGAAAAATTCATGAATATTACCAACAACCCCAAAATGAAGGAAGCCGTTACGAAATTAAAACAATAGTCCGTTCGTATTGACTTCTTTCGATGCGTGCCAAGCGGGGTTTCCAGTAATATAGCCAAAAAATAAGACAAAATGTTTTACCCAAAACGGATAGCAGCTTTTAGTATTTTTAGCGTATTGATATTATTTTTTAGTCTTTCTGCTGCCTTTGCAAAAACCGCAGACGAACTTATTGATGAGGGAGTCGCATACTACCAGCAAGGAAACTATGATGATGCGATAACCCAGTTTACTATAGCTATCGCAATTTCTCCCAATTCTCTTGAAGCCTATAATAACAGGGGAAATGCCTATGATGCTAAAGGCAACCACGAGCAGGCCATAGCAGATTACAGTAAGGTAATAGACATAAATCCTTTTTATGGCTGGGCTTACTATAACCGGGCAGTTGCTTATTCTGGCAAGAAAGATTACGATAAAGCCTGGGACGATATACATAAAGCAGAGGCATTAGGGCATAGCTCCGACCCCGAATTTCTTAACGACCTCGGGAGAGCCTCCGGAAGAGAAAAGTGAAAGAACTTAAAGAATTAGCAAAGTTTCTTTTTGGTTTCATGCCGTGGCTCTTGTTTCTTTTTTTATCCGGCCATACGTTAGCCAGCCTGGAAAGATCAATTATTATCTGTCTAATATTTAGCGTACTCCTCGGTTTTAAAGAACTGCGCAAAGGTTTCATCCTGCAATGGGGGACTTTTCTTTTCTTTATAACGTGCGCAATAACTATTAACCTTATGAATTTAATGTTCCTTGCGAAAAGCATGGGAATAATTTCGAATGGATTTCTGGCATGCATAATATGGGTAACTATTCTTATCGGCAAACCTTTTACCTTACAATACGCCAGGGCCGATTTTCCAAAAGAACGATGGAATGACCCGGCCCTTATATACAGCTGCCGGTTCATAGCGATTATCTGGGGGTTATTAGTGACCCTTTCCACGCTCGCAGCTATTTTAAGGGTTTTAAACCCCGCGCTCTATCCTGACTGGGTTTATTTTGACATCAGCATAGCGATTATTTTAGGAGGCAGCATCTTTACAACTTTATATAAAGAACATAAGCGAAAACAACACCACAAAGAAGCTTAGGTCTTTAAGGTCAGTTTTTAACGAAAGCCACGAACGATTCGCCCCACCCATTTTTTGGGTGGGGTTCATATTTTTACGGGGAAAAAAGTCAACAAAAAGGTGAAATACCCCCTTTCCAGAATAATACATATCTTTAAAATGATGCATAAATCGACAAAATAAAGGCTCTGCGGCAATGGGCGCTAAAAAGAGGGGATACGGATAAGAAAGGGTCTTCGGACAAAACGTTAAAGGAAGTTCCGTTAGGTCCCAAGCAGACGTATCCTTTTGAGGTTTGATATGTGGACACAGGAAAGTCTTGGCCAGTTGATTAGAGAAAAAATGCAGGATTATCTCTTTGTTGTTGTTTCAAACAGGGAGCCTTATTCGCATATTTTCAACAAGGGAAGGGTCGAATGCCATAGGGGTATCGGCGGCGTGGCCTCTGCGTTAGATCCGGTGATGCAAGTCTGTCATGGTACGTGGGTCGCCCAGGCCAGCGGCGATGCCGACTACAAAGTCGTGGATAAAATGGGGAGAGTCAAAGTTCCGCCGGAAAAACCTTTTTATACGCTTAAAAGAGTCTGGCTGAGCAAAGAAGAGGAAAACGGTTATTACTTTGGATTTTCGAATGAGGCGTTGTGGCCTTTGTGCCATATGGCGTTCCAGCGACCGGTCTTTAGAAAAAATGACTGGGAATATTATAAGATCGTCAATGAAAAATTTTCCAAGGCCATATTGGATGAAATCGGCGACAGAAAAGCTTTTGTCTGGATCCAGGATTATCAGTTGTGTTTACTGCCTAAATTTCTGAAGGAAAGAGCTCCCAACCAGTTGATCATCGCTCATTTCTGGCATATCCCATGGCTGGGTTATGAGTCTTTTCGTATCTGTCCGCAAAAAAAAGAAATCTTGGAGGGGCTTCTTGCCAGCGACCTTTTAGGATTTCATTTAAGGTATCACTGTGATAATTTTGTGGACACGGTAGATCGCGAAATAGAGAGCAAAATCGATCGGGAGCGCTTCTCGATTATTCGGGCTGAGCATGAGACTATCATCCGGCCGTACCCTATCAGCGTCGATTTTGAAGGAATACATTCGACGGCTTCCCTGGAGGAGGTAGAAAAGATCCGGCAGTTATTCGTGCAAGAATTTGATCTTTCGGGCCGGAGGGTCTTGCTTGGCATTGACCGTCTCGATTATACAAAAGGGATACCCGAAAGATTAAAGGCCATAGACTTTATGTTCAATCAATACCCGGAGCTTAAGGAAAAGGTTGTTTTTCTGCAGATAGGACAGCCCACGCGCCTGCATATCCCCATCTATAAATCTTTAAACGATGAGATAAACACCCTGGTCGAAGAGATAAACTGGAAATATTCTACCCGTGATTGGAAACCGGTCATTTTTAGCCGGCACTATGTTTCATTGAAGGAAGCCGAGGCGTTATACCGCCTGGCTGACGTTTGCATTGTAAGTTCTTTGCATGACGGGATGAACCTGGTTGCTAAAGAATATATTTCCAGTTGCCCGGATGAAAAGGGTATGCTGGTTCTAAGCCAGTTCGCGGGAGCGGCCAAAGAATTAACGGATGCGGTTCTCGTAAATCCCTTCGACCTTGAACAATTTTCAAAATCCATCGTTTCCGCGCTCATTATGCCGGAAGAGGACCGTCGTAAGCGAATGGATAAAATGAAAGAAATCGTGCGGCAGAATAATATCTTTCGCTGGGCAGGAAAGATTTTGTCGGAATTACTAAAGCTTGAGTTTAAAGAATAGGGAAAAATCACCGAATGCTTGCTATGTGCGGTACGCAGACTACAAGGTTTTGTCGATGATATTCCTTGCAGAGGGTTTTTGCCCGGCGTATAATAAAATCTGTAAAAAATATTTTGTCTTCGTAATACCGATGCCATAAGGAGAGCTTTCTATGGAGATAATCGTTAGCCCAAAGGAGATCCCGATTCCCCAAGAAATAAGAAATAAATGGCAGAGTATTGTCAATATTTTAACGAGAGTGATGAATGTTCCGGTCGCATTGATCATGAGGGTCGAGTTTCCCTCTTTCACGGTTTTTCAATCCGCTGATTCTCATGAAAATCCGTTTAAGGCCGGTCAGGAATTTAAACTGCCTGCCGGAGTTTATTGCGAAAAAACCATGGCACGTAAGGATAAACTTTTAATTCCGAACGCCCTTAAAGATCCTGAATGGGATAAAAATCCAAGCATAGCAGCAGGGATGATCTCGTATCTTGGATTCCCGATATTTTATCCGGATAAAGATATCTTCGGCACTCTCTGCGTCCTTGATAATAAGGAAAATGCCTATTCCAAGGACTTTGAGGGGGTCGTCTCGCAGTTTAAAGATATCATCGAAAGCCACCTGACACTTTTATGGCAGAAATTAACTCTTGAAAATATGCTTGCGCAACAAAGAATTAATGAAAAGCAACTGCAGGAAAAGATAGAAACAATAGAGGGAATTAACAAGATTTGCGTTCATCGGGAGATCGAGATAATCGAGTTAACGAAAAAAATAACCAAGCTGGAAGAAGAGCTAAAGCAGGCTCGCCGGGATATTGAATAGAATATACGATAACTGCATGCGTGCCTGTTATTTATTTGCAGTAAATCCGCGATAATATCAGTTTTGGATAGCCCTTTGTGATAAAATATCAGTTATTTGGTCGAGACAGAGAAGTTGGTTGAAAGTTATGTCTTTTTAAGTTTTAAATGCAGGGGGGTATGGAGAAAAAAGTAATTATAATTTTAACAGTATCATTTTTATTGTTTACACCGTCCATTTTCGCCGAGATGATCGTTCTTAAATCAGGTAAAACCGTAGAAGGAAAGATATTAGAGAGAGCAGACAAAAACATAAAAGTAGATATTGCAGGTATACCCATAACGTATTATCTTGACGAGATTGAAAGCATCGATGGAAAGAAAATGAACCCTTTGCCATTACCGGAAGCCGGCAGCAACGAGGCTGAAGAATCACTTTTATCGCAAAAAAATAAAGCATTAACCGGCCAAGCAGCTACCTCTGAGCGTCAAACATGGTCTCAGGAGGTTCGCATAGTTTCTGATGATCCGGTGTCAACGGTTTATATGCATACGGTTAATCAGGCGAATGATTACGTTAAGCAGGGTCAATATGGAAAAGCAGTCGAGCAATACGAAGCTGCCCTAAAAATAAAGCCGGATGCCTCGGGGACCTATGTGGGTCTTGCCGCGGCGCTTATAGGGCTTAAAAAATATGATGAGGCAATACGGATATGCCAAAAAGCATTACAAATAAATCCTCAGGAGGAGGGCGCTTATCTTAATCTTGGAAATGCTTACGAAAATCAGGGCAATTTTGAGCAGGCAATTTCTGCTTATAATAAACTCATTGAGGTCAATGCCAACCTTGTAAATGCCTATTTTAATCGTGGGAATGCGTATGTTCGCCAGAACGATATAACTCGCGCCATCTCCGATTTTACTAAAGCCATCGAATTGGACCCTCAACATGGTGGAGCCTATATCAGCCGTAGTGTTTCCTATTTTATCAAGAAAGATTACGATAAAGCCTGGGAAGACGTACATACGGCCGAGTCATTAGGATATAAGGCCAATCCAAATTTTCTCAATGATCTCAAGAACGCCTCCGGCAGAAAAAAATAATTAACCAATAAGGCGCTATCGTAAGCGAGGAATTTAAATAACCGCAGTCGGTTCTTCGTGTGCTTTTCGTTTCTTCAAGCAGCAAAAGTCACAATTTTGTCAAAGTGCTTGCAGGGTGACGGGTCTTGCCTGGGGGACCGCTCAAAGATGGTT
>JAQUOR010000131.1 GCA_028717025.1 Candidatus Omnitrophota bacterium
CTCGAAAGACAGCGCGCAAGCGTTTTTTTCGCATTGTAGGTAACTATAATTATATCTATTGTGCTCATAATAAATAGATTAATTTGCTCCCCGTTTATATACCTATCGGGCATATTACCCGATTGTTAAAGAGGCAATGTTTGCAGAAATCAGAGAATTTATCCCTTTCACATTAAGCAACGGTTCGCAATTAGCACTTAGATCTACCGCACGAAGACTTGGCAATGTTCTCTCGATCTTCGTTAGCGTTTCAAAAGGCATTTGTCCTCTTTTTGGATACCATTGAGGTAATGAACATATCCGGCAATTTAAATTGCATCCTCCGCTGATATCGAACGCAACGCATAACAATTCGTCGCGTTCCTTTTGTGTTTTGTTCTTTTGTGAAATAAGTTTTCGCATTGCCGGATTGTCAGGCTTTTAGGTCAAAAATGTCTCTCCAGGTATATCGTGGCCGGTACTTAAGGATTTTTCCGGCTTTACTGATATCAATCAAAGAAGCGTTACCGCTAAGCTTGCTTTTATTTATTCTTACCGCAGGATAATACTGCTTAACCAAATCAAGGGTAGTATATTGCGTTCCATTGTCTCTCGCAGATATAAATATCCTCTCATGCGTAATTCCCTTAGCGTTAACCGCAAGACAAAAGGCCCGGGCAACGTCTCTGGCATCCTGATACGCCCAAAGCAAACAGGGCCAAGCTTCGTGTATTTTTACAAAAGACTCATATATTTTCGAATCGTGCGGAAACCAGATCCAAGGCGGCCTTAGACAAATGGTTTCTATCGCATATTTTTCAGTATAGGTTTGACACATCTCTTCACCAACCAACTTACTCAAACCATAGGCATCGTGCGGTTTAACAGGATGCTTTTCGTCAATGGGGAGGTAGTGCGGTTGTAGTCGTTCTTTTTGATAAATAAAACCGAGGCAGGAAATACTGCTCGCAAAGACCACTCTTTTTACTTTTTGTTTAACGCAGCTCTCTAAAAGATTTAATGTTCCTAGCGCATTTGTTTTAAATATTTTTTCCGGTGTGTCTGCGCCAACTAACGCAGCCAGATGGATCACCGTGTCTATGCCGCAACACGCTTTTTCTATATCCTTAATCTGCAGAATGTTTCCCTTAAAAAATTTCATGCACTTTTCTTCAGGCGCCACTCTATCGAATACCAGAAGCTGATGTTTATTTTTTAGCTCCTCAATGATATATGCGCCGAGCTTTCCGCTTCCGCCGGTAATGAGTATTCTTTTGCTCTTCATCCAAAGATTGATCTTTTTTTGAACTGCCCGAAGCCCTTGTCGGTTTTTCTAATTAAAATAATTTACCGTAGTAAATACAGATAATTGCTTTCGTACTTTTTGCATACGCTTTGTAATAATATCGCGAGAGATCTTCGGCGCAATTTTCACTGAATCCATTATTTCTGTCTCATAATAATGAAAAACATCGACTTCGTCAAACGAACACTCCCTGATGCAATCTATTGTGTCTTGGATGTCTTGTTCCGTCTCTGTAGGGAAACCGACAATTATCTGGGTTCGCACCCTTAAAGCCGGATACACTTTTTTTAATTCCTTCATAAGGCCCTTGAATTCGTCTATATTCGCATCCCTGTGCATCAATTTCAATATCCTTTGGCTCCCGGATTGAATGGCAGTCGAGGTGCTCTTTATTCTCTTGGTCTTAAACAAGCCCAAAAGTTCGTTTTTATACCGGCACATCCACACAGGATTCATGTTCCCTAAATACTCTATAACAATTCGTTTATCTTCCTCTAAGATAACCTTGAGCAACTGAGGTAAGCTTGAATGTATATCCAACCCATACGCTCCGGTATCGCTGGAAATTACATTAAATCTATATTGTTTATTTTTTAATCCTTTTCGTAATTCTTCCAATATCACAGAAACCGGTTTACTCCTTAAACTCCCTATAGCTTTTTTAATATTGCAATAACTGCACCCCCCTAAACAACCCGATGAAATGCGTAAACTAAAAAAATTATTATTGAGATCGATGATGGGCATCTGCGGCATTGCCGTAGGCGAAGACTCCGGCACTATAGCGGGATTTTGGGCAAGAAACTTTCTGTAGATCTCCCTACCTATATTTAAAAATTTATAAAAACGATATAAGTCGATTTCTTTGAATTTACGCTTAAGACCATTTACTTTTTTCTCCCGGCCCGCAGGGCGTATCATGTTGCCGTCAGGAGCATTTTTAAACTTAACCAAGAATTCAGGAAAAAGTTCATCGATTGTATCGAGATCCTTGGTGCCGATTATTTTTCCGTTAAAGACGTCTGCGAGCCTCTGTGCGTTCATCTCCGGCAAACACCCGCCGACTATAATTTGTCCGGAAAATCGTTTCAATCGTAAAATGTCATCAATCGATAAGTCTTCATGCAATTTGGTAAGGCCGCACGTAGATATAAATATGTAGTCCGCCTTTTCGGGGTCTGTCGTTAATGCTACCTTGTTGGCAATAAAGTAATTCTTGATCCTCTCGCAATCCAAATGCCTTGAGAAGCAGCCAATCGACGCGATAAAAAAATATTTCATTTCTTGATGAGCTGTTCTTTTTCCAAATCCAGCAATATTTTTTTAAGGTCATTTTCTAAACGCTTCCCATCAACTTGATATTCTTCTTTTAACGCTTCGATGATCTCGCCAAGGCTCTTTTTTTTGGTTATCGCGTTCCATATCCGGGCTCCAACCGCGTTTAAATCATAATAATTACCGCTATCCAGGTTAAGGATAACCACCTCATCGTCAATAACCCGCCACGACAGTTTCTCCGTATTGATCGTATATTTTTGGCTTAAATCCATTTTCAACCTCCCTTTTACTGATACATGTCCGTTAACTTATGTAAAGATAGCAATTCTTACAGGCCTTAAACCAATCTTGCCTTCTGATCCTTTTTCGTACTTGAGTATATTTTTCCCCTTCCCATATTTCTCTAAAAGTATTTTTCTTTAGATCTCCCATGTTTTTTTGCAGCTGGCAGCAGCAAGGATGAACCACTCCGTCATCGGTGATGAAAGGCGCAAACCAGGGAATCACGCAAAATTTGCGCACAGGCCAATTAGGGCTTTGGAAATAAGAATTGACATTTATATTGTGTTTTTTTAACTTTCCCGTATTTTTATCTATTATCTGCATAGCTACCTTTTCTTCCCTTTCATTTAAGCGCAACTCTTCATTAAAAGGAAATTGTTTGAACCGGGCAAAAAAAATTGAATTGACCGAAAGCGAGATTGCGAGATCGATAAACTCTTCTATAAAATTAAAATTCAATCTGTTGATGATATAACTCAACCGTATACTCGGGCTGCTTAAATGCTTTGCTTTTTTCATGTGCGCAAACCTGCGCACATTCGTTCGAACCTTAGAGAGCGAGCCTTTACCGGAGCCTTTTAATCTAGAAAAGACATCCTGGCTATGAGCATCAAGGGAGAAATTAATGAAATCCCAGCGCATGTCGATCAACGCTTCCGTATTCTTTTCATTAAACAATATTCCGTTTGTAAAGAGATGGCCCCGTAGCCCCATTTTTTTAATATATTTCATGGTCCCTAATATATCCTTGAAAAGTAACGGTTCTCCTCCTCCGGCGATCTCAATCGTGCTCGCGCCGATTTCAGCCAGCTGATCGATAAGGCTTTTTAAATCGTACCCTACTTTTTCCTGAACAGAGTTATTTGCTGGGGCTCGATCGGGGTCTCGACGCCAGCAGTAGACACAATCGAGATTGCATTGCTGCCCGACATTTACATGTACCGCAAGAGGCGGAAAAGGCTTTATGGGCGGATGTAAAAAAACTGCTTTGCGTAAAAAATCCAACTCTATAGTGAACTGTTTCATCAGATATTCAACTTTTTTAGATTTGCGCGGGCGCTCCTTAAATAACCAATCTTTTTAAGTCGCTAATGGCGCCGTGTTTTTTTAATTTGGGGCTTTCATAAGGTTTTTTGTTTATTTTTTTATTTTCGCTTTCTTTCGTTTCAGTCTTTTTTTTCATGATTCCTCGTCTCCTTTCTTGCTTCCATGATCCGACACCATTCCGAAGCTATCGTAATGTGCCCATTCTTATCTTCAACCAGGCCACAATCGCGATTACACGCATACTTATATAAACAATGAGAACAAGGTACGTCTTTAACCTTTAAGTCTCTTAACATTTTAAGTTTTTTTGAGTGATTCCAGATATTATGGAATGAGTCTTTTCTTAAGTTTCCGACTTCTGTTTTAAGAAAAAAAGATGGGTAGATTTTACCCATAGATGAAATATAACCGTTCAATCGGGCCGCGTCAGTGAGTGCCATTTTTTTATCGTTTTGTGCGCTCAGGCCATCATCACTGTCGATCAATCTTTTGTCAACGGCATATGCTAATTGTTCATCGGTTATTCGCAGATTCAGCGGGTCAAGAGAGCCGTCAAGGCCGGGATAGATAACAAAATCATTTCTAAATTTCCACTTTTTCCTTTTAAGTTCTTTGGTAAGCGCCTCAATCTCAAAAAAATTATCCTTAAGCACGACCACCGCGATATCAAAGGGAATCTTGGCTTTTTCTAAAAGCTTTAATCCTTTCATCGTTCGGCCGAACGAACCCTTGACTTGAGTTATGGAGTCATGCGTCCTGGCGGTAATCCCATATAGGGTAATTCTTAATTCGCACTTTAACCTCTTTAACCGGTTCACCGTTTTTTCATCAATGGATGTTCCATTAGAGAGAATTCTAAGAGCAAATCCTTTCTCCCGGACAAAACCCGCTATCTCAAAAAAATCTTTTCTTTCAAATGGCTCTGCGCCCGTAAGTGTGATACATACACACCCCGCTTTTGACAATTGGCTTATGATATCTTTAACCTCTAACGTTGACAACTCATTTTTCGAATCTTTCAGGCGCAAGCAATGAATGCACTTTAAATTACATTGGTTGGTCAAACTAATTGAAAAATGCAAAGGGATGTTATTTTTTCTTAATTTATCGTAAGATGCCATTCTATCAAAACTCCCCGGTTAAACTAAAAAATCTTCTTCTGGGCTTTTCTGCAGTCGCCGCATATTTGTTTACTATCCCGCGGGTGATTTCTCAAGGTTTACCGCCCTTGCCTCAAAAGCCACGAAGTTTATGATCAACTCATTCTAAAGTATGCTCTATGCCTGTATTTGATTCAGAAATACGCATTAAATTATTTTTATACCCACTTACTTTATCAAAAAATGTAAGCATAGACAAGACTATTTTATTCATTGTATAAAGAATGC